>JAFUAK010000076.1 GCA_017460765.1 Prevotella sp.
AAAACCTTGGCGGATTCGTTTTTATGCCGTAACTTTGCATCAGCAAAAGAAAAGAAATGATATGATTACAGCAATCAAGACATTAAACAAGCGAGGGCAGCATAACTGGACGAAGATCGTCTGTTTGGCCATCGGACTGGCGGCTGGCGTCGTGCTGATAGGCAAGGTGGGCTTCGAGCAGTCGTGGGATAATTTCTTCTCAACGAGCAACCGTATCTACGTGGTCTATGAAGATGTTATCCATAATGGTGAATACCTGCACTACTCGCAGACGCCTGGGGCTGTGGCTCCTGGACTGAAACGCTACTGCCCACAGGTGGAGGCGGCCACGCGCTATACCACCTTTGCCTATGATATGCCCATCGTGACTGACGACAACAAACGGGTGCGCACTAACTTTACCCTTGTTGATAGTTGTTTCTTCGACGTGTTCCCCTTCCGTGTGCTGGTAGGCCATCCGAAGAAGGTGCTCAGTCAGGTGGAGTGCTGCATGATTCCCCTTTCGCTGGCCGAGAAACTGGCAGGAACAGCCAATCCACTCGAAATGGTCGGCAAGAAGGTATTCTATAACAAGCGGGGCGGCTGGGCGCTGACCATTGGCGGCATCTATGAAGACGTCCCTCTGAACTCGCGACTGCATGGTTTGGAGGTGATGGTATCGATGCCCACCATTACAGAAGTGATATATGACGGTCGAAATATTTGGGTAGGCAACGACCGTTATAAAGCCTACGTACGTCTGGCCGATGGCATCGGCCCTGACGACCTGAAGCCTCAGATAAAGAAGATGGAGCGCGAGAACCTGCCTGAGGATCAACTGAAGAAGGCCGGTGTAGATCTCGGCTTTTCCGTTCGTCCGCTGCGCGATTACCATAAGAACGACGAGGACACGCGCCGCATGACATGGATTCTCTCGCTGTTGGCCACCGTGCTCATTGGCTGTGCCGTACTCAATTATCTCCTACTCGTCATTGGCGGCATCAGTCGCAGGGCGCGCGAGATGGCTGTCCACATGTGCTATGGCGCCGATGCTCGCCATATATACCATAAAGTGATGGCCGAAAGCACAGTCCACCTGCTGTTGTCGCTGGCACTTGCTGCCCTGTTGCTGCTCTTGGCCAAAGACACGGTAGAAGAACTGGTGGGCGCACCCTTGGAAGTGCTGCTGACCACGGGCAGTAATGTATGGATGATCACCACGACGTGCCTCGTCGTGCTACTTGTCACGGGTCTGGTGCCAGGCTATATCTATACCCATGTGCCCTTGGCTGCTGCCTTCAAGCACTACAACCAGAGCCACCGGCTGTGGAAACTCCCGTTGCTGGGTTTGCAGTTTGCCTCAGCCACATTCCTCATCGTACTGCTCGCCGTGGTGGGCCGTCAGTACCGTATGATGGTCAACGACAATCCCGGCTACGACTACGCCACACTTGGTTCGGTGCTGAAAGACGGCGTAAGCAGCGAGCAATGTCAGTTGGCGATGGCGGAGTTGCGCAAACTGTCGGGTGTGAAGGGCGTCACGATGGCGTATGCCAACCTGACGGAGCATCAAAGCGGCGACAACATCTATCTGCCCGGCAGCGAACGAGAGAATATGAACATCGCCGACCTCTACTACGTTGGCGACGGCTATTTCGACGTGATGGGCATCCCCATCGTCTCTGGTCGCACGTTCACCGAGCAGACAGACACCTTGCGCGAGGTGATGGTGAGCCGCCAGTTCGAAGAGCGCATGAAACAGATAGCCGGTTGGGACCGTGCTGTGGGCAAGCAGATTATCTGTACCTCATTTCAGGGTCCTTACACCATCGTTGGTGTGTATGAAGACACCCGCATTGGCAGCATCACCAATCCCGACACCCGCCCCAGCCTCTGCTACTACAGCCGCAAGCCCGACCAGATGCACTATATCCTTATCCGCTTCCAGTCGATGGACGCTTTGGAGGAGGCCAATAAGGTGGTGAAGCGGCTGATGACCGACAATCCCGATATCGCCGTCACGCCCTATCGCCAGATGATGACTGAACTATATACCGATGCCCATCGCTTCCGCACGACGGTGATGATTGGCGGACTGGTGGCCCTGCTCATTGCCCTTATCGGACTCATCGGTTATTTGGCTGGCGAGATTGGGCGCCGACAGAAGGAGATTGCCATCCGCAAGGTGAATGGAGCACGGACGTCAGATGTATTGCAACTCTTTATCACCGACATCCTGCGTGTGGCTCTGCCCGCTGTGCTGATAGGCGCCGTCGGAGCATGGTATGTCGCCCGGCTGTGGTTAGAGCAGTTCAGCGAGAAGACCACGCTTCCGCTCTTGCTCTTCGTGGGCTGTGCACTATTGGTACTGGTGGTCATCCTGAGCGTCGTCTGTGCAGGCTGCAATCGCGTAGCAACCAGTAATCCCGTCAACTATCTCAAAACAGAATAAATTGTCAAATCGTAAATAGTCAAATTGTAAATTAATAAGATGATTAAGTTAGAAAACATTCAGAAGGTGTTCCGCACGGAAGAGGTGGAAACCGTAGCATTGGGCGGTGTATCGCTCGAAGTGAAGAAAGGTGAGTTCGTGGCCATCATGGGGCCGTCGGGTTGTGGTAAGTCCACCTTATTAAATATATTGGGCCTGCTCGACAATCCCACCAGCGGCACTTATCTGCTGGACGGTGAGAACGTGGGACAACTCAAGGAGAGCCAGCGCACGAAGGTGCGCAAGGGGCAGATCGGCTTCGTGTTCCAGAGTTTCAACCTGATCGACGAACTGAACGTGGAGGAGAACGTGGAGTTGCCTCTTACCTACTTAGGTGTGCCTAAGAAAGAGCGCAAGGCGAGAGTGGAAGAGGTGCTGCGCCGCATGGCCATCTCGCATCGCGCCCACCACTTCCCCCAGCAACTCTCAGGTGGTCAGCAGCAGCGCGTTGCCATTGCCCGTGCCGTCGTGATGAATCCCAAACTGATACTGGCTGATGAGCCGACGGGTAACCTCGACTCGAAGAACGGTCTGGAGGTGATGCAACTGCTCACCCAACTGAACCAGGAAGGCACCACCGTTCTGATGGTGACCCACTCCGAGCGCGATGCCGGCTATGCCCAGCGCGTCATCAACCTGCTCGACGGACAGGTCGTACCAGAAGTTCGGCTGTAATAAGTGCCGAGTATTGAAGAATAAGTGGCGAGGGGCAATAAGTGGCGAGTATTTGCGTTTAATAACGTAGAGTCTAAATAGAAAGTAGTTAATTGAGGAGGATTGTGTATGAAACAGCGACATGCAGTGATTGTGCTTTTTGCACTGATTATCGTTTCGGGCCTGACCAGTTTCAGTAGTTATCATGCAACTGACAGGCTGGTGAGCGAGGATATGGACAGGGCACTCGCCCTCGCCCTGGAGGAACAGCAGAGCGACGTGATCAGTCAGGATACCATCCGCACGTTCAACAGTCATCTTCAGATAGCCGAACTGCGAGGGAAAGCCACGGTAGCGGTGGATACGCGTCAGAAGGATTTCAGGTGCGAGGCCCAATGCTCGATGGCAACCGTCTTTTCGATTTCTGACCAGCGGCTTGCCTCTGTGCTTTGGATTGTCACCGTGGCCTGGGGCATGTTCTGCTTCCACCGCAGAAAGCGCCTAGTGCCTCTACTGGCTGGTATGACGCACTATGGCGGCTTGGCTTACTCAGAGGAGGACAACCGCTTCTATGCATCGAATGGTAGTCTGGTGCAACTTACTCCCATGCAGCACCAGTTGATGGAGATGTTCTTCCACTCGCCCTCGCACTCGCTGACGAAGACGGAGATCTGCGATGCCCTGTGGCCCAAGAAGCCCGATGCCAGCGAGACGCTCTACACGCTGATCCGCAGACTGAAGCCCGTCGTTGAACAGCATTCCGACCTCAGAATCGAAGTCGATAGGGGCAAGGCCTATGAATTAAAAGAGCGAACATGAGATTAAAGAAGAAACTATTATCAATCATGCTGTTCCTGCTTGCTCATTTGATGGGGATGGCACAAACCACTGTAAGGGGCCATGTCGTAAATGAACGTGGGGAAGATGTGGAATATGTCAGTATTGGCTTCGAGGAAGAGACTGATAGCGTGGGCATTATTTCGGATGCAAAGGGATATTTTACTCTTACTATTCCCAAAGGGCGAAAGAACGATCTCTCTTTTACACATGTGTCGTATCTACCTGCAGTAGTTCCATGTCAGGAATATACCAAGGGCGATGAACTCACCGTTGTGCTGAAAGACAGAGTCGTTGAACTCTCGGAAGTACTGATTGGCAAGAAGAACAAGCCCAAGACCATTGTTGGCAAAGGCATCCCAGCCCCAGGACTCGTTGGCACCTCCGGGCATGGCTCTGATTTAGGTCCTGAGGGAGGTGTGGCCTTTTCTTGTAGCAAGGAATATGTCATCAGCGATATTCTGGTGAAGATATCGGGTTGTACCTTTAAGCAGTGTAAGGTGAGTATCAACGTCTATGAAAAAAAGGGGAAGCAGTTCGTGAATATCCACCAGAAGCCGATTTATGAGACCTTGACTAACGATAAAAGCAACTATCTCTTGGATATCCGCCCTGAAGAGAGCATTGTGCTGAAACCCAAGAAGGATTATTATGTCAGCATCTGTGTAGTAGATGGCTTTGGCGAAAAGGGCTTCTTGTATATGAAGGCTTACATGAAGAATGGCCTTTATCGCAACGCCATGAAGGGGAAGACCAAAAAACTCCCCGTCTGTCCTGCCATACAGGTTAAAGGCTACGTAGTGGAATAAGAATCGTTAGGCAAGACAGGCAATTGTCAGACAAATGTCAGATAGTTTTTTCGTCAGATTAGGAATCTCTTCATAAATTTGCAGTCAAAAACGCAAGATATGAAGAGATTCCTACTTATATGTATGTCGGCATTCCTCCTGATGATGATAATCCTCTCGGTCTATGAGCGGGAGGACCATCGGACCGTAGCCCAGAAACTGGAGCGGGCGATGAGGCTCACGCGGATGAAGGAGTATCATAACGAAGACTTTGGCTATACGGTACGCGTTCCGTCGTTTTTCGAGCAGACCGAAGACTCGCTGATGGAGAAAGGCTGCTGCCGTTTCAGTTTCTGGCAGGATAGCACGGAGATTGTGCAGACGGTGTTCATAGAACGGAACCAGGACAGTCTGACGCTTGAGCAGACAATGGAAAAGTATGCCTCAGACCTGCATGCCACTTGGCAGCAGAAGGGCGAAGGATGCTTCATCCTCTCAGGGCATCTCTTCACTGAAGACGGACGAATGACAAGCCGCCGCTATTACGCCAAGTTTGTCAAGCATCGCAAACTCTGGTTCGTGCAGACCCTGGCATACCCAGAGGACTGTGAGCAGGCCGTCCAGCGCCTGATCCGAGAGATTCACGACTGGCTGGTATGGGAATAAGTTAATCAATATTAAAAGGAGTTTGGTTTTGGCAGGTAAGTGTGTCATATAAGTGTACAGCGAAAACAGATGGACAGAATT
>JAFUAK010000077.1 GCA_017460765.1 Prevotella sp.
ATCGCGTCATGCTCGTCGATGCCGACTACCGCTACATGCTCATCGGCAGCGGCTCCGACGGCTACCTCTGGATTCTCTCGCGCACGCCGCAACTTGCCGACAGCGATCGTACCGCTATTCTCAATGAGGCCAAGAGCCGCGGCTACGATACCGACAAACTGATTTGGGTGAAACAAAACTGACCAGCTGTATGGAGCATATAGAAGGAAACTCGCACATGGAGCAGGCAGAACAAAGCCTGCAGACGGAGCAGATTGCGCGCATCCAGCAGATGGAACGCTGCCTCGACCATGCGTCGCAGGCCGTGATGCGTCTTTCGGCAGCCCTTGACGAGTATGCCAACGCGCAGGATGCCCTCCGCCAGTTGGGTGACTACTACGGCAGCGACCAGTGGAAGCACGACTTTGCTGATGACTTAGCGGGCCTCCTGCCCCCAGACCTGAAGCGCGGCGTCCTCTCCGAAGATGCCGTCTGGAACCTGCTGGAAGATGTCCGTGACCTGAAGGAACGGATGGCTGACATGCTCAAGGAGTCAAAGTAATCCCACCTCCTCGAACATTTTTCTATAAGCTGCTACCTTCTTGTCGAACGCCAACGGATAGGCGCGGGAAGAGGAGGGTAGGCGATAGAGACGAATCTCCTGACCATTGTGATTGCGTACATCTGGTATGGCGATGGACTCTCCGACCTTTGGACCATTCTCAATGCCAAAATACTGGCAGAGCGTGTCGGTGGCTTTCTGACCTGTGGTGACGATGGCCTCGCAATGGGGCAGTTGAGACAGTAGTGCACGGATGTCCGTTGGTTCGACCACCTCCAAGAACTCATCAGAAGCATTATCCTTCAGACGACGGATAGCGGTTGCCGTATCGTAGAAGGCGATGCCCTTTTCCAGACAGAACGCAATAATGGCCTCGCGGTCAAATGCCTTTTGTCCCGTCTGCACAAAGTGATTGCGATTGCCAAAAAATACTTCGCCCTCAATCCTCCAATGATCGTTGATGAAGTTTGGGTAATAGAACTCCATGCACCACCGCTTCTTCTGCGGCGGGAAACTACCCAGAAAGAGCACCCGTGCGTTCTTGGGCAGGAACGGCACCAGCGGATGCCGCTCTATCGGTCGAACTTCATCCTTCTTCATGTTTCTATTCGCTCCATATTTTGCAATTGGGCTGTTTTGCTATTTGGAGACTTCCGTTGTTTAATCCGACGGTGACGTCTCCGCCTTGCTTTAGACTGCCAAACAGAATCTCGCGCATCAGTAGCGGTTTCAGCTGTTGGGCGATGACACGGTCCATCTCGCGGGCACCGTATTCGGGTGTAAAGCCCTCCTTCAGCAGATGGTCGAAAGCCTCTGTCGTGAGCGTCATCGTCACCTGCTTGGCATTGAGTTTCACCTCCAGTTCGCGCAGCTTCTTCTTCAGAATCAGCGTAGCCATCTCGCGGTCCATGTCGTGGAATACGACGGCTCCCGACAGACGGTTCAGGAACTCGGGCTTGAAGGTCTTCTTCACCTGTTTCATCATCGCCTCACCGCGACTGACGGTGCTGTTGAAGCCTATGCTCTGCGACGCAAACTGCGCTCCAGCGTTCGAGGTCATAATGAGTACCACGTTGCGGAAGTCAGCCTTACGCCCCTTGTTGTCCGTCAGACGGGCATAGTCCATCACCTGCAGCAGAATGTTGTAGATGTCCTGATGCGCCTTTTCTATCTCGTCGAGCAGCAGCACGGCGTTGGGAGTCTTGCGGATGGCATCCGTCAGCAGACCACCATCCTCATAGCCCACATAGCCCGCTGGCGAGCCAATCAGTTTGGCGACGGTATGCTTCTCGGTGTATTCGCTCATGTCGAAGCGTATCAGTTCGATGCCCAGTTCCTTGGCCAGCACCTTGGCAACCTCCGTCTTTCCTACACCCGTAGGACCGACGAAGAGCAGCGAGGCCAGCGGTTTGTTGTCATCCAACAGACCAGCACGCGACATCTGTACCGCTTCCACCACCTGACGGATGGCCTCGTCCTGTCCGTAGATTTGTGAGAGCATCCTTGGTGCCAGCGTCTCCAACTGCTGATAGTCATCCTCCAC
>JAFUAK010000078.1 GCA_017460765.1 Prevotella sp.
ATAAGCGTCCATATGATTCTGTGAAAGGCGTGTTTTGGGAAGGGAAGCCATTGTACCCCAACGCAGGCTTCGCCGAGAAGAACCATATTCAGATATGTGTCTGCAATCCAAATTGCATCAAGGGCTATTTCCTCCCAAGAGATATTGATAAAGCATATCCCAATCCATAAGAAAAAAGCGGAAGGATTTGCAAATGACTATTATAGACGAATTCTTCTTTGAAACGAACCGCGTGGAGGGCATCACCGAGGCCGACTACCTGCGGGCGCAGCCTTACATCGAGGCGGCGCAGGCTTTCGCGCAATCGACCTACCAGAGCATCTACATCATCGACTACTTCCGCAAGAACTTCCTCTATGTGTCGGACAATCCGCTCTTCCTCTGCGGCCACACCGCCGACGAGGTGCGCCAGATGGGCTACGGCTTCTACATCAACAACGTGCCCGCCGACGAACAACCGATGCTCACCGAACTGAACCGTGCTGGCTTCCGTGCCTTCGACGATGTGCCCGTGGCAGACCGCCGACGCTGCGTGATGTCCTACGACTTCCACATCCTCACCTCCGAGCGCCCCTTGCTCATCAACCACAAGATTACACCCCTCGTGCTTACCGCCGATGGTCGCGCATGGCTCGCCCTTTGCACCATCTCGCTCTCGTCGCACAAGGAGGCCGGGCAGATTCGTTTCCGCATCCTGGGGCAGAGCGGCTATCGCCAGTATTCGCTCACCGCCCATCGTTGGCAGCCTTGCGAGGGCATCACGCTCACCCCTGAGGAGAAACAGGTGCTCACCCTCTCGGCACAGGGCTACACGATGAAGGAAATCAGCGACCACATCTGCCGCTCGTTCGACACGGTGAAGTTCTACCGCCGCCAACTGTTCGAGAAACTCGACGTTGCCAACATCACCGAGGCCATCGCCTTTGCCACCAACTACGGTCTTTTGTAAGCCTCACGTCCCCACCTTCCCCCCGATTTTAACATCTTTTGTTACCCAAATGGGTAATTTTTCATCCCCGCGATGCAGAATTACCCATTTGGGTAGTGGATTTATTTGGCGGATTCATTTACTTTGCGGGCAAAAACTCGTAAAGGATATGAAAAGACTGATTCTATTTTCAGTGATGTGCCTCGTGGCAATCGCCTCGACAGCACAGGGCATCAGCGGACGGGTGATTGACGAGCAGTCCCAGCCGATGCCATTTGCCAATGTTGTGCTCGTCAATCGTGCCGACTCCGTTTTCATCGCAGGAGCCGTGACGAAAGATGATGGAACTTTTAGCATCGAAACCAATTGCAACGACGGACTGCTAAAGGTATCGAGTGTGGGATATATAACAAAGTATATAGACGCACGACAGGGAAACGTGGGTGACATTCAGATGCACCCCGACACGCAGATGTTGGGCGAGGTGGTGGTGAAAGGCTCGCGTCCGCAATATCAGATGGGTAAAGAAGGATTGGTGACCAATGTGGAGAACACGCTGTTAAGCCAGTTGGGAACGGCGAGCGACGTATTGAAACATGTGCCAGGCATTATTGCGAAGGACGATCAATATGAGGTTTTCGGCAAGGGGGCTCCCCTTATCTACATCAATGGCCGCAAAATGCGGAACCAGAAGGAACTGGAGCAACTGAAATCGACAGACATCAAGAGCATTGAACTCATTACCAATCCTGGAGCCAAGTACGATGCAACGGTAGGTGCCGTTGTGAAGATACAGACCGTCCGCAAGGCTGGCGACGGTTTCAGCATCGACACATGGGGGCGCTGGCTGCAAAGCCGTAAAGCCAAGGAGGCGGCATCGCTCGACATGAACTATCGCAACAATGGCCTGGATGTCTTTGCATCCCTGTGGGCGAGCAGAGGGAATTATTTCCAAGAGTCGAATATGACTCAAGAAGTTCAAACCGATACGCTCTGGCAACAGCGAAACGACATGCAGACGGATATTGTCAGCCGAGACTATAGCGTCGAGACGGGCTTCAACTACATGCTGAATGAGCACCATTCGTTGGGTGCTAAATACGAATACACGTTCCCGTCGACGACAGACGACCTAACAACGCTGACAAGCGACGTGGCGACCAACGGTCAGTTCTATGACAAATGGGAGAACCTGACCCAAAAACAGACGGAAGGGAATGCAAGCCATAAACTGAATGTCTATTATATCGGTAAGGTGGGGAAACTGGACATTGACTGGAACTTTGACTACCTGCATAGTGGCTTCGATGAAAAGAGCAGGATAGCAGAGACCTGTCAGATACAGGACGACCGTACGCTGGATACCGAAAACCGGGTGAGAAACCGTATGCTGGCATCGAAACTGACAATGACCTATCCGCTGTTCGGCGGTTCGCTCGACTTCGGTGCCGAGTACATCAATACTGACCGTAAGGATGACTATGTGAATCCGCAGGGCTATGTCGCCTCTACCTACAGCACGCTGAAGGAGCAAAGCATCAGTCCGTATGCCGAATATTCGATAATGATGCCTAAGATTGGCCAGTTCCGCATGGGGCTCCGCTATGAACACGTGAACTTCGACTACTATGAAAGTGGCCATCTCGTGGAAGACCAGAGCCGCAGTTATAGCAATCTCTATCCGTCGCTCTCCTTCGGCACACAGATTGGAAAGGTAATGGCACAGATAGCCTACTCAGCCAAGACCACACGCCCCACCTACCGTCAGTTGAGTAATGACGTGTTCTACGCCAATCGTTACGGCATACAGCGTGGAAATCCTCTGCTCGACAATTCCGTCATCCACAACGTTTCCATCCAGGGAATGTGGAAGTTCCTGCAGTTTTCAATCAACTATTCTGATGAGCGCGGACAGATCATACATTGGATGGAGCAGATTGACAACTCCAACGTGACGCTGGTGACCTACAAGAACATCAACAGTCTGAAATGGATTGTGCCATACGTGTCACTCGCTCCACAGTTCGGCATCTGGCATCCGCAGTTGGCTGTGGGCTTCCGAAAGCAGTGGTTCACAATGGAAACAACGGAAGGAAACATTTCCCTGAACAAA
>JAFUAK010000079.1 GCA_017460765.1 Prevotella sp.
CGCCGTGTCTAAGCGCACACCTTTGGGACCTCCAAGCAGCGAGTCGAGCTGATTCATCATCTGTGACTGGCTATAAATCCTGGCACGGTTCACATCGCCCCGCACCTCGCTGATATTTCCCACAATAACCGCCGAGTCGATGATCTGCAACGCCCGCTCCGGCTGATAGCCATAGATGGCCATCGCCGCCTGCTGGGAATAGACGGTGTCCGTCGGCTGCTGTCCGGGCTGGGAATCGCCACGTCCCGTGCAGCCCACGATGGTCAGCACGGCCATAAATAATAATAGGTGTAATGCCTGTTTCATATTGATTCATTCTTTGTTCTTAATCTTAAGGTCTTATTTACAGCCGCAGTCCGAAGGAGGTGTTGATGAACCAGTCGTTCAGGTGGCCGTGGCTGCCGTCGTGGCTATAGCGCATGTTGCAGAACTGCCCGTAGGCATTCGCGAAAAAGCGGCCGAAATTGTAGGTT
Source organism: Prevotella sp. (assembly GCA_017460765.1). Taxonomy (GTDB): domain Bacteria; phylum Bacteroidota; class Bacteroidia; order Bacteroidales; family Bacteroidaceae; genus Prevotella. Next base: position 474 of record JAFUAK010000079.1, read on the forward strand.
ACAGACAGACGGGCATCGAAGTTGACCGTCATACCGCTGTTGAATGTCTTGTTGCCCATAGGCGTGATGCGCAGGTCGCCATAGAACCACTCATCCCATTCCTCGTTGGTGATGTTCTCATCCAGGGCACGGGGATCTTCCATCAACTCTTCGACATTCGTGGCATAGCCGTAGGCCTTAATCTTGTTGACGAAGGTGAGCATGGGCATGGCAAACGCGTTGACGAGCAGCCCCTTCACTGGCACCCAGTTGTAGGCATAGCCCACACCCACGCTGCCCTGCCACAACTTCACCCGGCCAAGTCCCTGCATCATATAGATCAGGTCGCCGTTGGCATCTGCGGCATAGTCGATGTGTCCGTAGTAGTACATGGCACCTGCCATCAGCGACCCAGCCGACCGTTTCTGAATCACGGACTGGTCGTAGGCGGCTGCGTAGGAGCAATGCTTGCCGTTGAACAGATAGTAGCCGTCGGCAATGAAGGTGCGCACCTTGATGGGATTGGCGAGTTGCACTTTGCCCCACTCGTCTTTTTCGTCCTCTGGGATGATGTCGCTGTTCAGGTCAAAGTTGGGTGAACTGTTTTCAAACGAGTGGATGCGCACATTGATGCCGTAGGCCCCACCCATCGCCCCAAACGTCAGGTAACTGCCTTTGTCGCCGCCCACGTTGACCGTATAGCCCAGACCATAGCCCCTATATCCGGCCCATAGTCCCACATACCGCGAGGGATCGGTCTTCAGATAGGGCCGTGCCTTGTAGTCCACGCCCATGATCGTCCCCGTCGCCTTCATGCTCAGGATGCTCTGGTAAACGTTGCCTCTCGCAATGATCTGCCAGGGCTTCTCCGGCGCTTCGATATAGCGACGGTCCAGTCCCTTGACAGACATCGAATCGATCAGCGTGCCCACCTTCCTGACCAGTTCCGTGACGGCAGTCTGTGCGAGGGCCTGACCACAGAGGAATAACAAGACCAGTATGATCAGCGACTTTTTCATTGTCTTACCTTATATTAATATGGGTGCAAAGGTAGTAATTATTTCCGAATAATCGTAAATATTGCAAATATTTTTATTAATGGAGCAGGGCGCAAAAAATATCGTCCGCACAGGCGTACGGACGATAAGTATTAAGGTTTATGGACGAGAAACCAATCTTATTTGAAGACCTTCTGGGCGAACATCGTCAGGTAGATGCGCCAGTTGCGCCAGATGTGGCCACCGTCGGTCTCCACGTACTCGTAGTTGTAGCCCTTGGAGTCCCAGTAGTTACGAAGGTCGGTATTGCTCTCATAGAGGAAGTCAGTCTTGCCGATGCCTATCCAGTAAAGTTTGGGTTTGCTGCCGAAGAGACGGGCACTCTGCTGGGCGAAGTCGGGATCGTTCTTGATCTGATCGGCAAACGAACTCTGGAATCCGCCATTACCTAAGTGCAGACCAGCAGAGAACAGACCGTAGTAGTCGAACTTCGTGGGGTAGAGCAGGCTGACGTGGAAGGTGTGTCCACCACCCATGGAGAGTCCGCAGACGGCACGATGGGAACGATCCTTCAGCGTGCGGTAGTTGGCATCCACGTAGTTCACGATGTCCATGAAACTCTCGGGGATAGAGGCTACGGCAGGTGCCGTAGGACCCGTACCGGAGTCACGGAAACCAGGCGTGTACATGCCCCAAGACCACTCGCCAGGGGCAGCCTGACAGTTGGGGTTGCCGTTGGGCATCACCACAATCATCGGCTTGGCCTTACCCGTAGCGATGAGGTTGTCGAGGATCTGGGCAGCACGTCCGAGTTCGCTCCAGGCGTTCTCGTCGCCACCAGCACCATGCAACAGATAGAGCACGGGGTACTTGCCGCCCTTGTCGTAGCCTGCCGGGGTATAGATGGTCATGCGGCGCTGCATCTTCAGCGTGGGACTGTTGTACCACACCTTCGAGAGGTTGCCGTGGGGCACCTCGTTCACGCTGTACAGGTCGCCCTTGTCACCCTTCTCATCGCTGACGATGAAGATATTGGTGAACGACACGATGTCGCGGTTCACGTAGATGTTGGCAGGATCCTTCACACCTGTCATGCCGTCGATGTTAAAGGTGTAACTGTACATCTCCGGGGCGAGTTTGTCGGTGGTGTAACTCCACACACCGTTCTTATCTTCCTTCAACTGGGCCACACCTGGGGCATCGTACTGGCCGTAGCCCTCGATCTGAATAGGCTGGGTAGGCAGGAAGTCGCCTGTCACCTCGACCTTCACGGCCTTAGGGGCATAGAGGTTGAAGGTCACTGTGCCGTCCTTGTTGACAACGGGCGACTGTACACTGGCACTGTTGAAGAGTTTCTCCTGTGCCGAGGCTCCTAAGCAGACTGCTGCCAGAGCCATGATGATCGATCTTTTCATTTGTCTGGTTTTTTAGTTATTGTTATTGTAAAAAGACTGTTTATCGCATGGCGAGGGCGCGGTTCTCGGCGGCTTCCATGATTTCACGCTCGCCAGGGCCCTTGTCGTTGATACCGCAAAGGTGGAGGATGCCGTGGATGATCACGCGGTGGAGTTCCTCGTCGTAAGGACGGCCGAACTTGTCGGCATTGGTGAAGACGGTGTCGAGCGAGATGACGATGTCGCCGTTGAGCGTCTTTCCCTCCGTATAGTCGAAAGTGATGATGTCGGTGTAATAGTCGTGACCCAGGTACTCATTGTTCACCTCGAGGATCTTGTCATCGTTGACGAATAAATAGCCGATTTCGCCGATCTTTTTGCCGTACGAATCGGCCACGCGGTGGATCCAGTTGGAGGTCTCGCGCTTCTTGATATTGGGGAATTTCACCCCTTCAGTGCTATATGTAATCATTTCTTCGGAAGATAAGGTGATACATCGACGCCGAAGTGGGCGAGTTCGCGGAGAGCACTGGAGGAGATGCTGGAGAGTTCAGGCTCCGTGTAGAGCAGGATGGTCTCGATGCCACCCAGACGGCGGTTGAAGTCGGCCTGCCACTGCTCGTACTCAAAGTCGCTGGCATTGCGCACGCCCTTCACGATGAAATGGGCGTTTTCGGCTTTGGCAAAGTCCATCGCCAGTCCGTGGTAGGGCTTCACCATGATGCGCTCGTCATCGGCGTAGAGGTTGCGGATCACCTGCATCCGCTCCTCGGCGGAGGGCATGTCGGGCTTGTGCACATTGTCGCCCACCACGCCGATGACCAGACGGTCGAACAATGGCAGGGCGCGGCGAACGATCGAATCGTGGCCGATGGTAAAGGGGTTGAAACTCCCCACGAATATTCCTGTTCTTTTCATGGCTGCAAAGATACAAATTAATTTGGAATTCTCTTCTTTTTTTCGAAATAATCACATCCCTACAAACTTTTTTTGTCCATTGACAATGTAGAGGCCAGGGGGCAATGTATGCAAAAGTTGTTCATTGCTTTCCCTGCTGATCTGTTGACCATGCAGGTTGTATACGCCTCGCCTATGAGATGCAGCCGCCGGGGTGTACTTTAAGTCACTGATGCCACCTGTGGGTATCGAAGTGAGATCGAATCGTATGGTGTCGAGATAGTTCAAACGGCGGGTCAGCCAGTCTTCAATGTAGGCCATTTCCGCATCGAAGTCTAGTACGTTGCCTTCTATGTCGGAGTCACGGCTCCACTTCTTATATTCTCGAGTATCTGCCCCACAGATCTTGAATTCTGCTAATTGATGACGGAATCTGTTCAGGATGGAGTCTGTTCCCAGCAAGCCTTGGCGCAGGTCATGGTAGCGCTCACGTACTTTTTCGTTAAAGTTGTCGGCATCTGTAAGGCGCAGCCTCCTAAACAGGTTGAAATCTCCATGTTCGTTATTAATGATGTAGGCAGTGTAGTCCTGTTCTGGCCGCATACCCTCCCAATGATAGTAGAGGTGGCTCCATCGTTGCCCCAAAGTGGCATCCATGTCCCATACACCAAGGGTGATGCGCCTGTCCTTTTGCTGATCATAGATGGCATAAAAGAGGTTTTTGCCATGGTTGTCGGTTGACATAATGGCCTCCATCAAGATATAGTAATCGATGATCACTGGCAGGTCGAAATAGTCGCTGACGTGGAGTTTAAAGTCATCGTCCGATGCTGTACAGACGAAATTGACTGCATCATAAAGTGGCTGCCAGTCTGTAGGGCTCACATCTTCGAGATTAGGATATTTCAAGTAATATTCTTCCCACATTTCTGAAAGGTTGTCGTAGTCGACGGGTGGCGCCATCGTGTAATTATCCTCATCGATGTCATGCCCCATGAACACGGCATAACTCCAAGTCTTTGCTTTCCAGAGTTGACCGTGCAGGATACCTGTCTCTTCATCGTATTTCTTCAGTTTCATTTGCTTGCGGTCCAAATTCTCGGTCATGCAATAGATGCCACGATACTCACCATTCATTACCAGTTCTACGAATCGTCCTCGTGTTCCCGTGCGGGGATTCTTTTCCTGAAGGGCATAATATGGTTTTGTTGAAAAGTCGTTCCATAGGTCTGTCAGAATGCGATTACGGATGCGTAACATGTCTGTCAGTCCGGACTCTAAAATCCACGAATTGTCATTCCTAAGTCCAAACAGTTTCTGATCGAGTTTATCTCCGCCCTCGTCCAAGAGTTTCACGTGGTAGTTATGCTTGTGCTTCTCAAAAGCATTTGAAATGCTGCCGCGTCGCTTAGCCTTGGCATTGAACTGTTTTTCTTGGGTGGTCTCCGGCTCTTGGATTATGATGTGCCCTTCCTTGTAGGAATTGTCGAACGAACCGTCAAGTATCACGATAGGCAGTGACGTGAATTTCATTTTCGCACTGATGGTCTTCCCATTGGAATACGAAATATTGAGTTTATAATCCTTGCTCCCTTCTACACTCCTGAAGGTGTATTCCTGGTCATCGGTCACCAAGTTCCCGTCTATCCTCAATTTACCCCATCCGTCGTTGAGGGTATAGTTGACCAGTACCGTCTGTGAATTTCCGAAGGTAGAAAGAGGTATAGTGCAAAGATAACAATTCAGATCAGTGACGTAACAAAGACTATGACCATTGATCTTCAAATCGGAAAGTGCTTGATCGAGGGGTCCGGATGCTGCTTTAATTGTATATGTAGTGAAAGTTATTAATAGTAGTGTGATGAATCGTTTCATTATTTATCTACTCAAACAAGTTTGGTTCCATGATATTGCCGCTATAGGGGTTGCGCCCGAAGTGGCGATAGGCGAGTTCGGTGACCATACGACCGCGGGGGGTACGCTTGATGAAGCCCTCCATGATGAGGAAAGGCTCGTAGACCTCCTCGACGGTGCCTGCATCCTCGCCGATGGCAGTGGCGATGGTGGTGATGCCCACGGGGCCGCCCTTGAACTTGTCGATGATGGTGAGCAGGATCTTATTGTCGATTTCATCGAGACCGTACTGATCGATGTTCAGGGCCGCGAGGGCTATCTTGGTGATCTTTGTGTCAATCTTGCCGTTGCCCTTCACCTGGGCGAAGTCGCGTACGCGGCGCAATAGGGCATTGGCGATACGGGGCGTACCACGTGAGCGACCAGCGATCTCAAGGGCGGCATCCTCCGTGATGGGTACCCCAAGGATGCCTGCGGAGCGCTCGATGATGGTCTGGAGCGTCTCAGGCTCGTAGTACTCCAGGTGCATGTTGATGCCGAATCGGGCGCGGAGCGGGGCCGTGAGCAGTCCGCTGCGGGTGGTGGCGCCCACGAGGGTAAACGGGTTGAGGTCGATCTGTATCGAACGGGCGGAGGGACCCTTGTCAATCATGATGTCGATGCGGTAGTCCTCCATCGCGCTGTAGAGGTATTCCTCGACGACAGGCGACAGACGGTGGATCTCGTCGATGAAAAGCACATCATTCTTCTCCAGCGAGGTGAGGATGCCAGCCAGATCGCCAGGCTTGTCGAGCACGGGGCCTGAGGTAATCTTAAAGCCCACGCCCAATTCGTTGGCGATGATGTTGGAGAGGGTGGTCTTACCCAGTCCTGGAGGACCGTGCAGCAGTGTATGGTCGAGGGGCTCGCCACGGTACTTAGCCGCCTCGACGAACACCTCCAGGTTCTCCACCACCTTCTTCTGTCCGCTGAAGTCGCGGAAACTCAGCGGGCGCAGGGCGTTCTCAAAGTCTTTCTCACCTTGGGAGAACCGTTCTTCACGTATGTCAAAATCTTCGTCTATCATACTGATTTTTCCCTATCGGTTGCAAAAGTACGAATAATTTTTGTAATTTTGCCCGCAGAAACGAAAAAAACTAAAAAGTATGCTGAAGATATTGCAGGGCGCGAGCCGTTGGCTGGCTCAGAACGCGTCGCTTTTCATCATCGCCATTGCTGTGTTTACCTTCTTTGTGCCTGACACGTTCGGGTGGGTGAGGGGCAACACGCAGACCGTGATCCTCGGTATGATCATGCTCACGATGGGGCTTACGCTGACCACGGAGGACTTCCGGATTCTGGCCCGCAGACCGTGGGATATACTGATCGGAGCCTGCGCACAGTTTCTGATTATGCCCTGCGTGGCATGGCTGCTGGTGCGCGTGTTCCATCTGGAGCCGGCACTGGCGCTGGGCATCCTGCTCGTGGGCTGTTGTCCGGGTGGTGTGTCGAGCAATATCATGTCGTATCTCTGTCATGGCGACGTGGCCTTTTCCGTGGGCATGACCTGTGCCTCGACGCTCCTGGCACCTATGATGACACCCTTGCTGATGGAACTGACGGCGGGTGCCATTATCGAGATCGATACCATCGGTATGTTCCTGAACATCCTGATCGTGACGATTATTCCCGTTGGAATCGGCTGTTTTCTGAACTATACCTATTCCCATAAGCCGAGTTTCCCAACGATTCAGTCACTGATGCCTGGCGTGAGCGTGATCTGTCTGGCCTGTATCGTGGGTGGGGTAATCTCCACCGTCCATGATGCGCTGATTGCCCGTGGCCTACTGCTCTTCGTGTGGACCTTTGGCGTGGTGTTCTGCCACAATTCGTTGGGCTATCTGCTGGGCTGGACCTCTGGGCGGCTCGCAGGCTTCAACACAGCCAAGAAGCGCACCATCTCTATTGAGGTGGGCATGCAGAACGCCGGACTGGCCACCGTGCTGGCCTCCACCTTCTTCGCCGCTCAGCCGCTGTCCGTGTTGCCCTGCGCCATCTCTTGTGCCTGGCACTCCATCAGCGGTACCATCCTCGCCGGACTTTTCCTCAAATGGGATCAGCGAAAGAAATGATGGAGCGCAAGATCATACACGTTGACATGGATCAGTTCTTCGCGGCCGTGGAGCAGCGCGATGATCCCTCCCTGCGCGGCAAGCCAGTCGCCGTAGGGCATGACGCGGAAAGGGGTGTTGTATCAACGGCGAGTTATGAGGCTCGCAAGTTCGGTGTGCATTCGGCACAGTCGATTCAGGTGGCGAAGCGCCTCTGTCCACAACTCATCATCGTAACCCCTCACTTTTCTAAATATAAAGAGGTGAGCCGGCAAATCCGTTCCATCTTTCAGGACTATACCGACCTGATTGAGCCGTTGTCGCTTGACGAGGCCTTCCTCGACGTGACAGATAACAAGAAGGGCATCACCTTGGCTGTCGACATCGCTAAGGAGATCAAACAGCGTATCAAGGCGCAGACGGAACTGACGGCCTCGGCGGGTGTGTCGTACTGTAAATTCTTGGCAAAGATTGCTTCGGACTACCGTAAGCCCGACGGTCTTTGCGTGATTCATCCCGACAAGGCAAAGGAGTTTATCGATGCCCTTGATATTAGCCGTTTCTGGGGCATTGGCCATAAGACTGCGGAAAAGATGCACCGCATGGGCATCTTTACGGGAGCCGATTTGCGTTGCCAGTCGCTGCAGCATCTCTCAGAAGAGTTTGGTAAAATGGGGCGCGTGTTCTACGATTTCGCCCGAGGTATCGACGAGCGGCCCGTCATCTCGGAGTGGGAGCGGAAGTCGTGCAGTTGTGAGCAGACCTATATGGCAGACCTGCACGAGCCCGCACAGGTCACCATTGAACTGTATCATACCGTGCTCAAACTGATCCGCCGCCTAGAGAAGAGTGCGTTTGAGGGACGCACCTTGACGCTGAAGGTGAAGTATGCCGATTTCCAGCAGATCACCCGCAGCATCACTGTGGGCCGTATCCTCCGCACGAAGGAAGATGTCCTGCCGCTCGCCAAGCAACTGATGCGTGAGGTCAGTTATAGTCGCGAGCATCCTATCCGTCTCCTCGGTTTGGGCGTTTCTGGTCATCGTGACGACCTCCCCGAGGAACATCAGCGCTGGATTCAACTCGAACTGGAGTTTCAAGATTGGGAAGACCAATAGATCTTCCCACCCAGTTATCTGACACCTCCGCCGAAGCCTCCGCCGGAGAAGCCTCCGCCTCCACCCCATGACGAATGTCCGCCATGGCCTGAGGCACGGGCCTCGCGCTCTGCTTCCCGCTGCGCCTTGCTCATGGCAGCCCGCGTGGTGCTGGAGTGCATCGTCGAGTAGATCGTCGGTAGGGTCATGTCGTCGGCCATCTGCTGGGCCACCTGATCCATGTTGAAGTACTCGGGGTTGATCTTCTTCATGTCCTTGATCACCTGGTCGGCGATGCCGAAGAGGGTGGCAAAGATCATATACTCCTTCCACAGGGAAACCTCCGAGACATGGCGCTCGTCGATCAGCGAGAATTCCTGAAGGTATTTCTTCAAGCCAAACACCTGACGCACGTCCTCCAGTTCGTTCTTATATTGCGAGATGCTGGTCTTGGTGTGGAGGGTTGTGATAAAAGAGTCGGTGATGCTCTGGTTGTACTTGCTCTTCATGTACGACTTCAGTTCCTTCGGCTCCAGGATGGTGTCATTGCCGGCGGCCTGCTTGAAGATGTTATGCACCTGCTTCAGCAGTTTGGGCTGACGGTCTTTGTCCTTTAGGTCGTGGATCACGAAATTCTGAACGAACTGGCCCTTGTCATTCTGGCTCTGCTCAATGGTAATTCCTCCCAAATTGATAAGTTTCAGAATACAGGCGGAGAGCAGGTTGTTGTAGTCGGTGTTGAAATACTTATAGGCATTCAGCACGTCGTTCACCCGCTGCAGGTTGCCGTTGTAGGGGATATCACGATACCACATCAGGTCCTTGTTCACCTTCCTGCGCGCGCGCCATACATATATTATTTGGCCCAGCACCAAGAGTACGGGGAAAATGACGAAACCGGCAACCAGTGCGATGAGGGTCCATGTGTCTTCCTTCGTCCACTCGTCCTCATCCACATAGTCGCTGCCCTCGAAGGCACGGTTCTTCACATCCTCGAAACTGCCGTCCCTGACATCTGCTGGCTCAAACAGGCCTTTGCTGAAACGGCACATGACAATCATCGCACTACGGCTCTCGAACGGCTCGCTGCTCTCTGCCACGATGGCACCGTCCACCATGTTGATGTCGCCGCGATAACGGAAGCCCCAGATACCCGTATTCTCGGCAACCAATCGGGTGGTGTCGGCTGTCTCGATGGTGAGTCTGACGTGCTCGGGCTGGGGCGACATACCCTGTGCTACGAACATATAGTTGAAACCGTCGGCGTCGCTATAGCCCTTCACCAGTCGTGTGATGGTGTAACGGGTGGTGTAGGTGCGGCTGCCGTTCTCGCCGAGTCCCCAGCAGAGTTCGTAGCCATCGTGCTTGGTGACGATGCCGCACTTGTTTGTCTTATAGCCGCGACTGCGGTCAATGTCCCAACTGCCAAGGTACTCGTACGTCTGTCCCGTTTCATCGCTCACCCCGAAGTCGCGCAGTTCACTGCCGTTGAGGTTGCCGATGACGATATAACACTCCGTCCCTTCTGAGTCGATGTCCATCGTACGGGTCTCAGTGATGCGGGCATCACCGTTTTTCTCCACCACCACCTGGATATTCAGGTCGCGTAGTTGTGGACGGGCAAAAACACATGTTGCTGATGCGAGCAGCATCAGCAAAAGGACATTATTTCTTAAATGCTTCATCGAGGTTCGGATAACTCTTCTTTTGTTCTTCGTCTACCTTCAGGTAGTCCTTCAGGTCGAAATGCAGCATGGAGGCCACGATGCTTGACGGCCATTGGCGCACCATACGGTTCATCTTCGTAGCGGTGTCGTTGTAGATCATACGCGACATGCGCACGTTTTCCTCATACTCTTTGATGCCACTCTGAGTCTCCTTGAATAAGTCGTTGGCCTTGAGGTCGGGGTAAGCCTCGCCGATAGCAATCAGACGTCCCATAACTTGCTGAAGGGCGCCCTGCTGTTCGTTGACAGCAGCAGGTGTGTTCACATTCTCCCCACGGCGCTGCTGAATGACCTGGATTAGCGTCTCCGACTCGTGCTTGGAATACTGGGCAGCCATCTTGGCAAGTGCCAGTACAGCATCCCAACGGGAGTTCAACTGAACCTCAATCTGGCTCAGGGCATTCTTACACAATTCATCAAGATTTACCAACGAGCGCTGGGTTGAGATGAAATAACCAATGACGATTACCGCCAATACGATAACAACTAATACGATACTCATAATTTTAATAAGTTAATGGTTTTGGCGACAAAGTTACAAATTTTTTGTGAAAAGCGGATAGTTTTTAGTTTTATTATCATTTTATGTTTTTTTTAGATATGAAATGTATGTTGTATTATGGAAATTTTGTACCTTTGTCGCCGATTCGGGTTTTCCAAAACGGACAACTTTTTCGAACCCGAAAACAAAAAAGTTTTCCAAAATGGACAACTTCGGCCTAAGGCAAGCGCATAAACATTAACAAACAATACAATGGAAATTAAAAACTTTACCATCACAAAACGAGACGGATCGAAAGACCAGTTCTCCCTCGACAAGATCATGAATGCCATCGTCAAGGCATTCGACAGCGTGGATTGTCCCGCAGACTTGGGGACGATCTCCAAAATCCTCAGCCATCTGGATATCCACGATGATATCACGGTGGAAAATATTCAGAATCAGGTAGAAGAAGCCCTGATGCGCGAGGGCTTTTTCAAAGTTGCCAAGTCGTTCATTCTCTATCGTCAGCAACACACGGAGGACCGTGAGACTTTGGAGAAGATGAATTTCCTTTCAGAGTACATGGAGTCAATGAATGCTGCCACGGGATCCAAGTATGACGCCAATGCCAATGTGGAGCACAAGAATATCGCCACACTTATTGGTGAATTGCCGAAGTCTAACTTTATCCGTTTGAATCGCCGCCTGCTTACTGATCGTATCAAAAAAATGTATGGTAAAGGACTGGCAGATGAATATATTGACAAACTGACTCATCATTTTATCTATAAGAACGACGAGACATCGCTGGCCAATTATTGTGCTTCTATCACAATGTATCCTTGGTTGATAGGTGGTACGGTGGCTATCGGCGGTAATTCGACGGCCCCAACGAACCTCAAATCGTTTGCTGGAGGTTTCGTGAATATGGTGTTCATGGTCAGTTCGATGCTGAGCGGTGCCTGTGCCACCCCTGAATTCCTGATGTATATGAACTATTTCATCGGCAAAGAGTACGGAACAGATTACTGGCAGCATCCCGAGCAGCAGGCAGATCTTAGCCTGAAGAAACGTACCATCGACAAAGTGATCACCGACTACTTCGAGCAGATTGTCTATACGCTGAATCAGCCAACAGGTGCCCGTAACTATCAGGCTGTGTTCTGGAACATCGCCTATTACGATAAGTACTATTTCGAGAGCATTTTCGGTGACTTCTACTTCCCCGACGGCTCCAAGCCAGATTGGGACGGCCTCTCCTGGTTGCAGAAGCGCTTCATGAAATGGTTTAATAAGGAACGCACGAAGACACTGCTGACCTTCCCTGTGGAGACCATGGCCCTGCTGACTGATGAGAATGGTGACTGCCGTGACAAGGAGTGGGGCGAGTTCACCGCCGAGATGTATAGCGAGGGACACTCATTCTTCACTTATATGAGCAACAACGCAGACTCTCTGAGTTCTTGCTGCCGTCTGCGCAATGAGATTACAGACAACGGTTTTAGTTATACGCTCGGCGCGGGTGGTGTCTCGACAGGCTCGAAGTCGGTGCTCACCATTAACCTGAACCGTTGTATCCAGTTTGCTGTGAACCACGAACTCGATTATCTTGACTATCTGGGCTCGATCATCGACCTCTGCCACAAGGTGCAGTTGGCTTATAATGAGAACCTGAAGGAACTGCAGGCTCACGGCATGCTGCCGCTCTTCGATGCCGGTTACATCAACATTGGCCGTCAGTATCTCACCATCGGTATTAACGGACTTGTGGAGGCTGCAGAGTTCATGGGTCTGAAGATTACACCTAACGACGACTATAAGAAGTTTGTGCAGGGTATCCTTGGACTGATCGAGAAGTACAACAAACAGTACCGTTCGAAGGATGTGATGTTCAACTGCGAGATGATTCCCGCTGAGAACGTAGGTGTGAAGCATGCCAAGTGGGATCGCGAGGATGGCTACTTCGTGCCCCGTGACTGCTACAACAGTTATTTCTATGTGGTCGAGGATGATTCTCTGAGCGTCATCGACAAGTTCAAACTCCATGGTGCACCCTATATTGAGCACCTCACGGGTGGTTCTGCCCTTCACATGAACCTTGAGGAGCACCTCTCTAAGCAGCAGTATATGCACCTGCTGAAAGTGGCTGCTCAGGAAGGTTGTAACTACTTTACCTTCAACATCCCCAATACCGTCTGCAACGACTGTGGTCATATCGACAAGCGTTATCTGAAGGAGTGCCCGCACTGTCATTCGAAGAACATCGATTACATGACTCGTATTATCGGTTACTTGAAGCGCGTTTCCAATTTCTCACAGCCACGTCAGGAGGAGGCCGCACGCCGCTACTACGCCCTGGCAGACTAAGCGATGCTGAAGTACGTCAACACAGGAATCGTATTTCAGGAGATACCCGACGAAGTGACACTGGCAATTAATATTTCTAATTGCCCGTGTCACTGTCCAGGGTGTCACAGCCATTATCTTTGGGAGGACATAGGCCTGCCGCTGGATACCGATGCCATCGATGCCTTTGTTGCGAAATACGGCGACGATATCACCTGCATTTCCTTCATGGGGGGCGACGGTGACCCCAAGGGCATCAACCTGCTGGCGCAGTATATCCATGAGAAACACCCGCAGTTCAAGGTGGCCTGGTACAGTGGAAAAACCGTGATTTCATCGGCCATCAATAGACAGGACTTCGACTATATCAAGATAGGACCATTCATTAAGCATCTCGGTCCCTTGAAGAAGCCCACTACTAATCAGCGCCTCTATCGCCAGAATGAGCAAGGGGAGTTTGAGGACATCACCGCCCGTTTCTGGAAGAAATAAGAACCACAATTACTAACTAAAACGCAATAGCAATATGAGAACGAAGATGTTGATTCTGTCCTGTCTGATGGCAATGGCCGCCACAGCGGGGAACTATGAAGTGTGTTCACCCAATGGCAAGGTGCAAGTGACGGTGAATACCGATGAAACCGTGAAATGGTCGATCAACTACGATGGTCGCCAAGTGCTCCTGCCCTCGGAGATCAATGTCAAGATCCAACAGGGAAAGAAGACGCTGGACCTTGGCAAAGTGGGAAAGATATCCAAGAACAGTGTCAACAGTAGTTTCAAGAATCCCTTCTATAAGAAACTGACCATCGCCGACGAGTACGGGCAATTATTGCTCTTTACGACTCAGAAATTCACCATTGAGGTGCGTGTCTACAATGACGGAGCCGCCTATCGTTTGATCAGTACCACCAAGAAACCAATCTGTATTGTCGATGAAATCGCGGAATTCAGTTTCGGCGATGACTATCAGGCTTTCATCCCATACGTGAATGACAATCGTGGCGGGGAACGCTATTGTTACTCCTTTGAGTCCTATTACGACGAGCAACCGTTGTCAAAGATGTATCGCGACTCTTTGGCCATCACTCCCTTGGCCGTCTGTCTGCCCGACGGCATGAAGGCCATCGTGATGGATGCCGGTGTGGAGAATTATCCAGGGATGTTCTTGAAGAAGGTTGATGGAAATACACTGCAAGCAGAGTTCGCACCCTATCCTTTGGAGCAGAAGATCGGAGGCTACGACCGTCTGAACCTTGTTCCCACTAAAAGGGCTGATTTCATCGGTAAGTTGGACAGCTCACAGGCATTTCCTTGGCGCGCTGTTGTGATTACCGAGAAGGATGGCGATATTCTCAACTGCGACATGGCCCAACGGCTTGCTCCGGCCTGTCGTATTGCTGACACCTCGTGGATACAGCCAGGCAAGGTGGCCTGGGACTGGTGGAATAACTGCAATATTACAGGCGTGGACTTCCCCTCGGGCATGAACACCAATACCTATCTCTATTATATTGACTTTGCAGCGAAGAACAAGATTGAGTATATCATCATCGACGAAGGTTGGAGCGGCAAGGAGTCGCTGATGGAAGAATTGAATCCCGAGATCGACCTCCCGCGACTTATTGCCTACGGTCAGGAGAAAGGTGTCGGTATCATCCTCTGGTCTTCCTGGCGTAACCTCATTGGCAGTGATCCTCTCAGCGGAACAGCCTCTACGGATGCTGTGATGCAACACTACGCCGACCTAGGCATCAAGGGCTTTAAGGTCGACTTCTTCGATCGTGACGACCAGCAGGTTATCGCTTCTGCCTACGAGATTGCTGCCTGTGCCGCCAAGCACCGCCTCTATCTTGACTACCATGGTCTGAAACCTTTCGGCATCCAACGCGCTTATCCGAATATCTTCAACTTCGAGGGTGTGAAGGGGCTGGAGAACTCCAAGTGGGAGCCGCGCGTTGGCAACGGACCGCTGCACAATCAGCCGCGCTATGATGTCACCGCTCCTTATCTCCGTATGCTCGCTGGTCCGATGGACTATACGCCTGGTGCCATGATGAATGCCATGAAGGACAACTTCTTCGGCAACAACGACCACCCCATGAGTCAGGGCACACGCGTACATCAGATGGCGATGTACACCACTTTTGAAGCCCCGTTGCAGATGCTTGCCGACAGTCCGACGAAATACATGCAGAATCAGGAATGTACCGATTTCATTGCTCAGATACCCACTACCTTCGATGAGACTATTGCCCTCGACGGACAGTTGGGTGAGTACATCGTTATCGCCCGTCGTAAAGGCAGCGTGTGGTATTTGGCTGCCATGACCGACTGGACACCACATGATCTGACCATTTCTCTCGATTTCATCGGTGATGGACAGCATACGGCCGACATTTTTGCCGACGGAGTGAATGCCTTGAAGGAGGCAACGGACTATAAGCATACGCTACAGACCGTCACCAGCAAGGATCGTCTGAACATCCACTTGAGCAGTGGCGGTGGATGGACAGCCATCATCCGATAAAATCAGCCGAGGAAGAACAGGGAGACGCCTATCACGGAGATGACGGCTCCCGCCACGGCCTTCCACGTAATCTTCTGGTGGAAGAGCCAGTAGGAAGGCAGGATGATAATGATGGGCGTCATTGCCATCAGTGTTGAGGCGATGCCAGCCGCGGTATATTGTACGGCCATCAGCGAGAAGCCCACGCCCACGAAGGGGCCGAAGATGGTGGTGGTTGTAGCCACAGCCATGCCTTTGCGGTCATCCAAGGCTTCCTTGAGTGGTGCCCATCCTTCGCGTACATATAATAAAATAGTGAAGCCAATGACTCCTGCGATACAACGGAAGAAGTTGGCGCTGAAGGGCACTAGCCAGGCGGGGATGGCCTCCGTCTGGTAGTGGTCCATACCGATCTTGCTCAATACCAGTCCAATACCCTGGCAGAGGGCAGCCGCAGTGGCGAACAGTACGCCGTTGAGCGGCAGTTTCAGCGAAACTTTATGGTGCTCACCACGACCCAGTACGGAAATCGCAATACCTGCCAGCGTCACCAGCATGGCTACGATGCTCATGCCGTTCATCTCCTGGCCGAGGGTGACCCATGCCATCATGGCGGCTGCCAGTGGGGCGAGCGTCATGAAGAGTTGTCCGTAACGCGAGCCGATGATGATATAGCACTGGAACAGACAGTAGTCGCCGATTACGTAACCCACGAGCCCTGAGAGCAGCATCCAGCCATAGGCCTCCGTAGTACCGCCCGCAGGCAGGGGAGATCCGGTTACCACCCAGAACATCAGCAGTGAGAAGATGAGGGCCAGCGCCATGCGTAGCACGTTCAGCGTCAGGTTGCCTAGACGCTTGCTGCCAAACTCACTCAACAGGGCCGTTGCCGTCCATGAGAAAGCCACTCCGATAGAGATAAGTTCGCCTAGATAGTTCATTTCGGCTGCAAAATTACAAAATAATTCATAATTAGCAATTCATAATTCACAAATATTTGCTATCTTTGTAGCCGAATAACTATACTGACCTGACATGAGACGTTATTTGATCCTCCTCCTGCTGACTTGCTCCGCTATTTTGGGCAAAGCGGCGCCACAGACAGACAGTCCTGCTACGTCTGTCGTACCCGATTCTGTCCAGATGCTCGTGGACTCCCTCATCCGGGAACTTCAGGAAGTGAAACTCCAGGAACTCACGATGCGCGATAAACTCGATGCCAGCGGACAGACAGCCTACGAGGATTCTGTCAGGAAGGTGCAGCAGCAACAGCGTATCGATTCACTCCGCCGTATCACACCAGGCGTTCCTCTTGTGGTTGAGGGCGACACCTTATTATATATTTATGCCAGTTTGGGCGGAGAGGACGCCGTCCATCGCGTTGAGTCGGCTATCAGGAAGATTACAAATGTCGGCAAAAGCCTCAGGCCCGTCGCCGATAGTCTTCACATTTTCGAAAGCGACTATACGGCAGATATTATGTGTGGTGAAATGGTGCTTTTGCGTGTGAGCGATCTCGATGGTCTGTGGAGTGGGTTGTCACGCAGTGAATTGGCAGAACTGCAGAAGGACATACTCTCTAAAGAGATTCAGAAACTTCAGTCGCAGTATGGTATGCAGGCGAAACTCCACGGTTTTGGTTGGGCTCTCTTTCTTATTGTCGTGCAGATTATCTTCTTTCTGCTTACGGTCTGGTTCATCCGTCGTCTGCGCCATCGCATCCTTTGGGATGCTGGCGGAAAGATCAAACCGCTGGTCATCAAGGACTACGAATTGCTGAGCATACAGCAAGTTAAGCGTATCCTGCTCTTCCTCACGCGAGTGCTGCAGGTAGTGCTCGTCATCTTCCAACTCATTATCTCCTTGCCTCTACTGTTCAGTATTTTCCCCGAGACAGAGAAGTTCACGTGGAATATGATTAATTACGTGTGGGAGCCGTTGCGCGACATGGCCATTGCCATCTTCTACTACATCCCTAACCTCGTCAGGATCATTGTGGTCATCTGGGCGGTGCGCCTCATGCTCAGGGGACTGCGCCATCTTACCGATGCCATCGCCTCAGGTAGCCTCAAGTTCGACCGTTTCTATCAGGACTGGGCGGAACCAACCTATCAGATTATCCGCATCTTCATCATCACCTTCACGCTGGTGGTAATTTGGCCCTGGCTGCCAGGTTCCGATACGGGCATTTTCAAGGGTGTCAGCATCTTCGTGGCCGCCCTGTTCTCATTGGGATCGACCACCACTGTGGGCAACCTGATATCTGGCATTATCATCACCTACATGCGTCCTTTCATAGTTGGTGACTATGTGCGTATCGGTGAGCGCGAGGGTGAGGTGGTGGAGAAGAATGCGTTCATCACCCGCCTGAAGGATATCAAGGGCAACCTTATCACCGTACCCAACAACTCCATCCTCTCGCAGCAGACAGTGAACTACACAGCGGCCCTGCGTCACGGTGAAGGCTCCATCGTGCACTCCGACTTCACCTTTACCTATAAGGTGCCCCGTGCCACCATCGAGTCCTATCTGCTTGAGGGTGCCTCGCGCTGCTCACTGTTGATGAAGGAACCGAAGCCCTTTGTGCTCGTTACGGCCCTCGAGGATTTCTACACTCGCTACGAGATTAATGGTTATACCAAGGAGACCGACCGCCTTTTTGAGGTCTACTCTGAAATGCATAAGCACATCATCGACGTATTCCTTGAACACGATCTCGACCCGACATCGTCTCATTTCGTCAAAATGGAAGAAATCAATAAGAAATTATAGTAATGAGAAAGATCCTTATGGCCGTACTGCTGACTATAGCCAGCCAGACGGCATTCGCTAACGTGACCGTACCCATTCGTGGCACAGTGATCAGTCCTTCAGATCCCCTTATCCAATATGCGGGCCGCATCAGTTTTACCAATCCAGAACGTCCTGCGTGGAACTTTCCTGGCATCCAGATTATGACAGCCTTTGAGGGTACTTCGCTCCGGATGATTGCCAAGCCCCAGAGTGGCTATTTCGTGGCACAAATAGACCAGGCAGAACCCTTTAAAGTCGCTTTCACGGGAAAGGCAGACTCCGTGGTGACGCTTGCCACCGCACTGCCTGAAGGCCGTCACCTCGTCCGTCTGATGTACACTATTGAGGGTTATGAGTTCTACCCGGAGTTCTGGGGTTTCGTACTCGACAAGGGTCGTCGCCTTGTCCCTGGCCCCGCCTTCCCCAGCAGAAAGATCGAATTCATCGGCAATTCCATCACCTGCGGCTACGGCAATGAAGGCACGAAGAAGGAGGAACATTTCGACTACGCCACGGAGAACCACTACTATAGTTATGCTTCCATCACCGCCCGCAACCTTGAGGCGCAGCACTGGGTGGTGGCGCGTAGTGGCATCGGCGCCTATCGCAACTACGACGGTCCCCGCACGGGAACTCCCGAGTCGTGTATGCCAGTGCAGTACGAATACACGGGCTATGCCTGGAAACCCGAACTCCGCCAGGAAGCCTCGTTCCTCAGCGAGCGTTGGGACTTCAGTCGTTATCAGCCCGATGTGGTATGCATCAACCTTGGCACAAACGATCTCTCTACAAACAATTACGATTTGAAGTTGTTGAAGCAGGGCTATCAGAAGTTGTTGGAGATGGTGCGCCAGCATAATCCGCAGGCAAAGATCGTGTTCCTCACGGGTTCGATGCTCTACAACCAGGAGTTGCAGGAAGCCCGTCAGTTACTCGATGAAGTGGCTGTTGAGGCCCAGAAGGCTGGCGACAAAGAGGTCTATCGCTTCGACATGGCCCCCATCAATGGCGATGCTTTCCTGGGCAACGACTGGCATCCCAATATCTACCAGGATGAGAAGATGGCTGCCGAACTCACCGCCTATCTCCGCTCACTCATGAACTGGTTCTAAAAGTGACCTGGTTTCTTCCAGGATATTGAGCAGTTCCTCCATCGTCTCTGCCCGCAGCATGGCAATGCGCATCTGGCGGAAATTGGGAATTCCCTTGAAGATAGGACTGGCAGCGAGGTGTCTTCTGGTGTGAAGGATACCTCGTTTTTCGTCAATGCGCTCCACATTGATGCGCAGCAGTTCCTCAAGGATATCGAGTTTAGCGTTGAAATCGAGTTTTTCGCGGCTGAAGATCCACGGACAGCCAAAGGTAGCCCTTCCTATCATCACTGCATCCACACCGTAGGTGTCGAAGGCTACGTCTGCCTCGTCGAGCGAGTGAATGTCGCCATTGCCAATAATGGGAATGCGTATCTTCGGGTTCTGCTTCACCTCACCAATGAGCGTCCAGTCGGCATTGCCAGTGTACATCTGACTGCGTGTACGCCCGTGGATGGTCAGCGCCTGGATGCCACAGTTCTGTAACTGTTCCGCCAGTTCCGTGATGATGAGTTGCTCGAAGTTCCACCCCAGGCGCGTCTTCACCGTCACGGGCAACTTTACGGCATCCACTACCTTCTGCGTAATCTCCAGCATCTTTGGAATGTTCTGTAGCATTCCTGCTCCGGCACCTTTGCCCGCAACCTTCTTCACGGGACAGCCGAAGTTCAGGTCGATCAAGTCAGGTCCAGCCTGTTCCACGATCTTCGCAGCCTCCACCATTGCCTCTACATCGCGCCCGTAGATCTGGATACCCACGGGCCGTTCTGCGTCACTGATGGTCAGTTTCGAGATGGTCGACTTCACGTCGCGTATCAGTGCCTCGGCACTCACGAACTCCGTATAGACCATCGCTGCACCGAAACGCTTGCACAGGGTACGGAATCCGATGTCTGTCACGTCCTCCATCGGCGCCAAAAACACGGGTCTCTCTCCAAATTCTATGTTTCCTATCTTCATTTCGTGTGCAAAGGTAGACATTTTTCCTGAAATATTTGGAAGTTTCGCAGAAAACCATTATCTTTGCACCATCATTCTTAATGTATAACACTTAAATTGACACTATGGAACAACTACTCCATTATGTGTGGAAGCACAAATTGTTTCCCTTGAGGGAACTTCAGACAAGCGACGGCGAGGCTGTCGAAGTAATTGACCCTGGACTGCACAACCGCAACGCAGGCCCCGACTTCTTCAACGCGAAGGTGAAGATAGGACAGACACTGTGGGTAGGCAATGTGGAGATCCATGACAAGTCGTCGGACTGGTATCTGCATGGCCACGATAAGGACCAGCGTTATAATAATGTGGTACTCCACGTGGCGGGTTTGCTTGATGCAGAAGTGATGAACACTAATGGTGAGTTCATCAAGCAGATGCAACTCGACGTACCCGACAACGTGAGAGATCATTATGACGAATTGCTGAAAACCGACAGTTATCCGCCATGTTACAAGGTAATCCCCGACCTGACGCGGCTGATGGTGCATGCCTGGATGGCCGCCTTGCAGACAGAGCGACTGGAACAGAAGACAGAGGCTATACGTCATCGGGTAGAACTGTGTAACGGCTCGTGGGAAGATGCGTATTTCGTAACACTCGCCCGCAACTATGGCTTTGGTATCAACGGTGAAGTGTTCGAACAGTGGGCGCAGAGTATTCCCCTTGGTGCTGTTAGCCACCACCGTGATGACCTCTTCCAGATAGAGGCCATCTTCATGGGGCAGGCAGGGCTGCTTGAACTGGAGGCCGTGCCAGACTATTATCAAAAGGAGGCGCTTAATGAGGGGTATTTTGCCAAACTGCGCAATGAGTATCTCTATCTGGCCCATAAATTCTCGATGAAACCGATAGATTTTCATCTTTGGCGCTTCCTTCGGCTGCGCCCCCAAAACTTTCCTCACATCCGAATTTCCCAACTCGCGACCCTCTATTACCAGCAGAAGGCCGGACTTAGCCAACTCGTGGCGTGTGAGACGGTCGAAGAACTTAAGAAATTACTTTCCTCACATGTGACACCTTATTGGGAAACACATTATACCTTCGGCTCCACCAGTTCGAAGTCGGAAAAGCATCTGACCTATGGGTCACTGAACCTGCTGATGATCAACACGGCCATCCCGATGCTTTTTGCCTATGGTCGTCACCGCTCGAAGGAGGTGCTCTGCGACCGTGCCTTTGATTTCCTGGAGCAGTTGAAAGCGGAGAACAACCACATCATCCGCATGTGGCAGCAGGTGGGCCTTCCTGTCCAGACGGCTGGTGACTCCCAGGCCCTCATCCAACTCAAGAAGGAATATTGCGACAAGAAGGACTGCCTCCGCTGTCGCTTCGGATACGAATATCTTAAACGTAAATAATATGAAAGACGAAATTTTCTACACGATGGCGCTGACGCGCATCAGCAACTTCAATTATGCGACTGCACTGGAACTCTATCGGGCCGTCGGCAGTGCACAACTGCTGTATGAACACAGAAATGACATTGGGGACATTCTGAAGGATTGTTCACCCCGTCTGGTTGAGGCCCTGAAAGACTGGGATGAACCGATGAAACGGGCAGAATCTGAAATAAAATACATGGAGGAGCACCGTATCCGTGCCTTGACGCTCACCGACGATGACTACCCTCAGCGGCTTACGGAGTGCCCCGATGCTCCCATCATCCTCTATTATATTGGTAATGCCGATCTGAATCAGGCGAAGATCGTCAGTATCGTGGGCACCAGGAGGTGCACCACCTATGGGCAGGACCTGATACGCCGCTTTATCAGTGACCTGCGTCAATCTTGCCCCCACGTGCTGATAGTCAGTGGATTGGCCTATGGCGTGGATATCAATGCCCATCGTGAGGCACTGGCAAATGGCTTTCCTACGATAGGAGTTTTGGCTCACGGGCTAGACCAGATTTACCCCTACCGTCATCGGGATACGGCAGCCGAGATGCTTAATCACGGTGGACTGCTCACGGAGTTTATGACACAGACAAATGCCGACAAACCCAACTTCGTTCGTCGCAATCGAATAGTTGCAGGGATGGCGGATGCTGTCATCCTTGTGGAAAGTGCTGCTAAGGGTGGTGGACTGATAACGGCGGAGATTGCCCAGAGTTATGACCGCAGCGTCTTTGCTTTTCCAGGTAATGTCAATGCAGAATACTCTAAAGGCTGCAATAATTTGATTCGGGACAATGGTGCGGCTCTGATTTCGAATGCAGAAGACTTTGTTAAGGCGATAGGATGGCAGGATGAGGCTCTCAGACAGCAGAAAATGGCCGATGGAATCGAACGAAACCTGTTTCCAGACCTTTCACCGGAGGAGCAGGCCATCGTCACCCTTCTTCAGCAGACGAACGACCTCCAACTGAACATCATCAGCGTGAAGTCAGGGCTCCCCATTGGTCAGTTGACGGCCCTCCTCTTCCAACTTGAGATGAAAGGCGTCGTTCGTCCCCTCGCAGGCGGCATGTACCATCTGTTGCTGTGAAAGAATTATAATTCTTATTTCTTAATTCTTAATTCTTAATTATAAGTCGTACCTTTGCAGCGTTTTAATTCGAATTAGATATGAAAATAGCATTAATCGGCTACGGCAAGATG
This sequence comes from Prevotella sp., assembly GCA_017460765.1. GTDB lineage: Bacteria > Bacteroidota > Bacteroidia > Bacteroidales > Bacteroidaceae > Prevotella. The sequence continues at coordinate 23,332 of JAFUAK010000079.1, forward strand.
GGTAAGATGATTGAACAGATTGCCCGCGACCGTGGTCATGAAATTGTGAGTATCATTGATATTGACAACCAACAGGATTTCGACAGTCCTGAGTTTGCTTCGGCCGACGTGGCCATCGAGTTCACCGCCCCGCAAGTAGCCTATGGCAACTACCTGAAGGCGTGGGCTAAGGGTGTGAAGGTGGTCAGCGGCTCGACGGGCTGGCTGAAGGATCATGGTGACGATGTGCGCAAGGCGTGCTCTGAAGAAGGCAAGACCCTTTTCTGGGCTTCAAACTTCTCGATTGGCGTGGCCATTTTCTCTGCCGTCAACCGATACTTAGCGAAAATCATGAATGAGTTCCCGCAGTACGACGTGGAAATGGAGGAGACCCACCATGTGCACAAACTCGACCACCCTAGTGGTACCGCCATCACACTGGCCGAGGAGATTGTGGAGCGCATTGACCGCAAGGAGGCATGGGCAGAGGATACGACAGACCCGAAGTTGCTGCGCATCGATAATATCCGTCGCGGCGAGGTGCCCGGCATCCACACCATCCGTTATGACTCTGATGCCGATTTGATTACCATTACCCACGATGCCCACTCCCGTAAGGGTTTTGCCCTCGGTGCCGTGTTGGCAGCGGAGTACACGAAGGAGCATCAGGGATTGCTCACTATCTCAGATATGTTTAAGTTTTAGGCTATGGAGAAAAAGAAAGAGAAACTTAATCCTGTGAAACAGTGGGCGAAGTTCATCGTGGTGCTGGTGCTCTACCTGCTGTTCCTGTATTGGGTGAAGTCGTGGTGGGGGCTCCTCGTGGTGCCGTTCATCTATGACATCTATATCACGAAGAAGATCAAGTGGCAGTGGTGGAAAGAGGCTGAGAAGCCTGTGAAGTTTGTCATGTCTTGGGTCGATGCCTTGGTGTTTGCGCTGGTGGCCGTGTATTTCATCAACCAGTTCTTTTTCCAGAACTACGTGATTCCATCGAGTTCGCTGGAAAAGTCGCTGCTGACGGGCGACTACCTCTTCGTGTCGAAAGTCAGTTATGGTCCGCGCATCCCGCAGACGCCGCTGACGATGCCGCTCACCCAGCACACGCTGCCCGTAGTGGAGTGCAAGAGTTATTTCGACTGGCCCCACTGGGACTATCGCCGCGTGAAGGGCCTGGGCAACGTCGAACTGAACGACATCGTGGTGTTCAACTTCCCTGCAGGCGACACCGTGTGCTCCGCACCACAGTATCAGTCGTACGACTATTATCAGATGTGTTACGGCATCGGCTACCAAATCTATCCGAATCGTCCTGATCCCGACTCGTTGTCCGCAGACCAGTTGCGTAAGTATTTTGATACCATCTACGAGGCAGGACGAGGGGAACTCTGGCGCAACCGCGGGGAATACGGAGAGATTATCTCCCGACCCGCTGACCGCCGTGAGAACTACGTGAAGCGCTGTGTGGGTCTGCCTGGACAGACGCTCCAGATCCGTGACCGCATCGTGTATCTCGACGGCAAGGCCAACAAGGAACCTGAGAATGTGCAGTATACCTACTACGTGAAATTGAAGCAGGCCATCCCCGAGGAACTGATGGACGATCTGGGCATCTCGATGGAGGATCTGACGAGTCTGAATACGCTAGGTTACATGCCGCTGACGAAGCGGGCCGTCACCACGTTGCAGGCCCGTAAGGATATTGTGGAGAGCGTGACGCTGAACACGGAGGCCAATGACCTGGAAATCTACCCGCTGAATGGCAACAAACACTGGACACGTGACAACTACGGACCCGTCTGGATACCGAAAAAGGGCGAATCCATCGCACTTACACTCGACAACATCGCTGTCTACGAGCGTCCTATCAAGGTCTATGAGGGTAATGACCTGCAGATACGCGACGGAAAGATCTACATCAATGGCCAGGAGGCCAAGTCGTACACCTTCAAGATGGACTACTACTGGATGATGGGTGACAATCGCCACAACTCCGCCGACTCCCGCTACTGGGGCTTTGTGCCTGAAGACCATATCGTAGGCAAGCCCATCTTCATCTGGTGGTCGAGCGATCCAGACCGCCGTGGTATCAACGGTGTACGTTGGAGCCGTCTCGGTAGTATCGTAGATAATATCAAGTAGGGTGGAGGCTCTGCTGAGTACAACCTATTTCGGCCCGGTGCAGTGGTATCAGAAACTGCATCGGGCCGAACGTGTGGAGATAGAGCAGTGGGAGAGTTTCCAGAAGCAGACCTATCGTAACCGCTGTCTCATCGCCACTACCCAGGGAGTCCAGGCTCTCACCGTACCCGTAGAGCGCGGCACCTCACCGCTCATCCGTGACATCCGCATCAGCGATCACGGCAATTGGCGCCACTTGCACTGGAACGCCCTGCAGAGTGCCTACGGCGAGTCGCCCTTCTTCGAATACTATCAGGACGATATCCGCCCATTCTTCACAGAACGATGGGAGTTCCTGTTCGATTTCAACGAGGCCATAAGCCAGAAAATGTGCGAACTCATCGATATTCAGCCCAATGTAGGCTATACGTCGACCTATGAGACGGCGACAGGTCACGACTACCGCTCCTCCATCAATCCCAAGCACCCAGAGCCCGATGCCGACTTCATACCGAAGCCATATTACCAGGTCTATCAGCAGAAGCACGGCTTCCTGCCCAACCTTTCCATCCTTGACCTCCTCTTCAACATGGGTCCTGAGAGCATCTTCTATCTGTAGTCAGAGTTATCTTTAATTGCGATTTTTTGCTTGTTTTCTTTGCTTTTTCCGAAATTATGCGTATCTTTGCAGACGCGAGAAATATAATTAGACAAGATAAGTGTAAAACTAATAGGAAACAAAGAAACAGACAGTAACAACACAACATTAACGGGAGTCCAGCAGCACCAGGTGTTGCACTTCCTATCTGGGAACCAAAACATAATTTACTAACCAAAAGGAAATGTGCAAAGTTCCCGTTCGTACTTTTTAAGGATATGGAGCTTTCTGCTCTTGTTCTCGCCTTCTTGAATACCGCCAAAATATTCGTTGCGAGATAGCAAGCAGTACAGAAAGTTCACGCTGGATGGCGTGAACTGTTCTTGCTTGTTTCGCGACAGGTCACTTGGCGGTAACCTAAGAAGGCAATAAGCATCGAATGGTTGCACGCCTTTTTCTAATTCTAAAAAGCAATATGAAATCTTTTAGAGATGCATTTTCATTAGTGATTCTATTCTTATGGCTCTGCCCATCAGTCGTAAAAGCAGATTCAAAGAATCTATATCTTTCCGTTGGAGACGAAGAAACGGTAACTCTTCCTTACGAATTTACCTCCAATAATGGTACAGGCTATTGGTCTAATTCCGATCCATCGGCTATTGAGATCAGCGAGTCTATGTATTCGGTGAGAATCAAAGTCCTACAATGGGTATATCACACTTGCCTTGTTGAATATGACTACTATTATACAGAGGACGGTTTCAGCAGACACATTACTTATAGTATATTCATTGATATTAGGAAGCCTGATCTATACCTATCTGTCAGTCCTTCAGGAGGCACTGTAAAAAAAGGGCAGAGAGTTGAACTAAGTTGTAATAATTATAATGCAAAGATTTATTATACCCTTGATGGATGGAATCCTTCAACAAGTAGTTCAGAATATAACAGTTATTATGGCATTGAGATTAATGAATCTTGCACTCTGAAAGCCATTGCCGTATGGGGAGGAGCAGAATCTGATATGATATCTGAAAGATATACTGTAGAAGAAGAGAACAAAACGGGATTGACCGTCTCTGCAAGTCCTTCAGGGGGTACGGTGACGAAGGGAACTACTGTATATCTCTCAGCCAGCGAATATGGTGCGGACATCTATTATACTCTTGACGGTTCAACCCCATCAAAGAGCAGTTACTATTATTTATCGGGCATAACCATCAGCGAAACCTGTACCCTTAAAGCCATAGCCTACAAGAGTGGTTATGAGCCAAGCAGCGTTCTGACGGAGTACTATTCTATTTATCAGGAGAATGATGAACCAACAAGCATTTCCGTTTCTCCATCTTCTAAGACCATCAAGGTTGGAGACACCTTTACCATGAGTTATACGCTCACCCCGTCGGATGCCCAGACCACAGTGACGTGGACATCAGATAATTCAAACATTGCCACGGTCTCTTCTTCTGGTGTGGTAACAGGTGTAGAGGCTGGCTCAACCTATATCAACGCCACCACCTCAAATGGCTATTCTGCTTGGTGTCGAGTGACGGTGGAAGAAAGCGTGGTAGTCCCAACAAGCATTTCCGTTTCTCCATCTTCTAAAACCATCAATGTTGGAGACACCTTTACCATGAGTTATACGCTCACCCCGTCGGATGCCCAGACTACCGTAACCTGGACATCAGATAATTCAAACATTGCCACGGTCTCTTCTTCTGGTGTGGTAACTGGCATAGAGGCTGGCTCTACTTATATCAACGCCACCACCTCCAATGGCTATACTGCTTGGTGTCGAGTAACGGTGGAAAAGTCTGCTCCCACAGGAATCACTATTGATTCCACTAACTTCCCCGATGAGTATTTCCGTGCATATCTTTTAGAACAGAGTTATGGAAATGATGGCGTGATTACAGAAGATGAGTTAAAGGGTATTATTAGTATGTTAATCTATACTTCTGTTTCCTCTTCTGTTGCAAATATTAAAAGTCTAAAGGGAATCGAAAATTTTACGGCTTTAAGATCTTTATGTTGTGCCGACACACAGTTAACAACTTTGGATGTTTCCCAGAATACGGCTTTAACATTGGTGTGGTTTGCACGTAACCCGTTGACTTCAATAGATGTTTCAAATAATACGGCACTGACAGATTTAACTTGTATTGATAGCCAATTGACCTCACTAGATGTTTCCCAGAATACGGCTTTAACAAAACTGGATTGTTCTGGAAACAAACTTACATCGTTGAACGTATCCAATAATTCAGCGTTGGAGTACTTATCGTGCCATGACAACCAAATAACTTCACTGGATGTCTCAAGAAATACGTCATTAACAAGTTTGTACTGTTATAAGAACCGTTTGACATCATTGAATGTGTCGAACAATACAGCGTTGGAGACTCTTTCTTGCTATGACAACCAGATAACTTCTCTGGATGTTTCGAGTAGTACGGCGCTAACAAGTTTGTACTGTTATAAGAACCTGTTGACATCATTGAATGTGTCGAATAATTCAGCGTTGGAGACTCTTTATTGCTATGACAACCAGATAACTTCACTGGATGTTTCCCAGAATACAATTTTGACAAAGTTGCATTGTTCTGGAAACAAACTTACATTGTTGAACGTCTCAAACAATTCAGTGTTGGAGACTCTTTCTTGCTATGACAACCAGATAACTACTCTGGATGTTTCGAGTAGTACGGCGCTAACAAGTTTGTACTGTTATAAGAACCTGTTGACATCATTGAATGTGTCGAATAATTCAGCGTTGGAGACTCTTTATTGCTATGACAACCAGATAACTACTCTGGATATTTCGAGTAGTACGGCGCTAACAAGTTTGTACTGTTTTAAGAACCAGTTGACATCATTGAACGTGTCCAACAATACGGGGTTGGAGACTCTTTCTTGCTATGACAACCAAATAACTTCATTGGATGTATCCGAAAATATAGCCCTAACGAAATTGTATTGCGAAAATAACCAACTGACTTCGTTGAACGTCTCAAACAATATAGCGTTGGAGATTCTTGAATGCTATGACAACCAAATAACTTCACTGGATGTTTCAAACAATACTGCGCTGACAAAGATATCTTGCGGTTCCAACCAATTAACATCTTTGGATGTTTCAAATAATACTGCGCTGACAAAGATTTCTTGTGGTTCCAACCAACTAGCATCTTTGGATGTCTCAAAAAATATTGTTTTGACAGAACTGTCTTGTCCAAGAAACCAAATTAGAGGGATGGCCATGGATAACCTTGTTAGTAGTATGCCCGATAATACGACAAATGAAGAGTATAAATTCTATGTATATTCTCCTGGCGATAATGAAGGAAATGTTTGTACTACGACACAGGTTTCGGCAGCGAAAGCCAAAGGATGGACACCTTATCATTATGATACGTCGCTTAAGAAATGGGTTGAATATGCTGGCAGTGTTCCATCTGGCATTGATGGCATACAGATGGACATTGACAAAGACGCACCAATTTATAACCTCAATGGCCAGCGGATGGCGGTGCTTCGAAAGGGCATCAACATCATCGGCGGAAAGAAAGTCGTAGTAAAGTGATTATTCCATAACACCTAACATGCGAAAATCGCAATTGCTTCTTTCTTAGAGGGTTAAGTGCTAAAAACGGGTCTGGCACACCTAACAAAGAGGTAACATAGAGGTAACACGGAGGTAACATCAAATTCTATTGTTAGGTCTGTGTTACCTCTATGTTACCTCTATGTTACCTCTTGAAACTGGCGAAAGTGCTTTATACAGGAGCTTTCCGAAAAAATCGTGTTAGGTCTTGCAATAAGGCACGCTTATTTTTCAATACTCGGCCCTTATTTTTCAATACTCGCCACTTATTTCGAAATAAGCGGCCAGTATACGAAAAATTATTCCCACCTTGGGAACAAAACATTCCCACACTGGGAACAAAATATTCCCACAGTGGGAATAAAAAGCCGCTTTCTTGTCCAAACGTCGAATGACATAGGGGCAAACGTCGAAGGTGATTTTCATCGTTAGGGATTTGTTCATACCTTTGCAGTGTCAAAAGACGACAAAGTATAAACAATTAAAAATAATAAAGGTATGAAAAAGATGATGATCGCCCTCGTGGCAATGTTCGTAATGACAATGAGTGCAAACGCACAAAGTGAGAACAACAACAGCATGACGTTCGAGCGTCTGAGCAGTTATCTGGAACTGACGGTGGACCAGATGGAACCCGTGAAGACGGCTATGGCACAGTTCACCAACTCGATGGAGGCTCTCTATCAGATCAAGGATGCGACGAAGGGCATGGAAGCCTGGGGGAAGATTCAGGAGCGCCACATGATGTCCATGAAGCAGATCCTGAACGAGAAGCAGTACGAGAAATACAACCAGACCTTTACGCTGACGGCCAAGAATACGGCTGAACGCATGATGAATCAACAGCAGGCCAACAGATAAGGGAGTCCCATACTTAAGTATTTCCTCTCTCCTGCATAGAGATTATGCGGGAGGGATTTTGTTTTTTCAGAAATAATTCGTAATTTTGCCGACGATGAGGAAAATAGAGAGAAGAGACATCTGGCTGCTGGCGATGCAGATCACGGTATGGGGGCTGGTGGTGATGCTACCGCCATTAGGAACCTTGTTGGGTACAGGCGACTGGCAGACTACCTGGGTGATGACAAGGACGGCTTTCTCGCAATTGAGATCGCCCATGATCCTCTATTTCCTTAACTTCTACCTGCTGATTCCCTTCCTATTCCACCGCCAGCGCTATTGGCTCTACGCCTTGGTCAACTTCGCGCTCTTCGACGGGCTTAACTACTGGCTGTTCTTCATGGGGTACATGACGGAGGGCATGACCAGCGAGAATGCCATCAATCTTTACTCCGGCCTATTCCTCTACTTCCTGCTCAACTGTGCGATGATTGCCGTGGCGCTGGCCATCCATCACCTGATCCGCACGCAGCGCATCAGGCAACAACTGCAAGAGGAGAAGCAGCGCAACACGGAGGCCGAACTGGCGTGGCTGAAGAATCAGATTAATCCGCACTTCCTTTTCAATACGCTGAACAACATCTCCAGCCTGGCACAGATCGACGGTGACGAGACTCAGGAGGCCATCATGCAACTGAGCGACCTGCTGCGCTATGCGATGTATGAGACCAATAAGCCGAAGGTGCCCATCAGCGGCGAAGTGGAGTTCATGAAGAACTATATCGAACTGATGAAACTGCGCTGCAACGAGATGACCAGCGTCAATGCACAATTCTCAATTTATAATGCACAATGCACAATGCACAATTGGAGATTGCGCCGCTATTGTTTATCTCGCTCATCGAGAATGCCTTCAAGCACGGCATGAACAGCAATGCGCCAGCGCGGATTGATATCAGTCTTACGCAAGAGGGAGACAACCTCGTCTTCATCTGCGACAATACCAATAATCCCAAACCCACCAAGGACCGCAGCGGCTCTGGCATCGGACTGGAGAACACCCGTCGCCGTCTGGATCTGCTTTATGCTGGGCGCTATCAGTGGGAACAGACTGTCACCCCTGAGAATATTTACCACGTCAAGATTACCCTAAGCCTATGAGACCACTCACTTGCATCATTGTCGATGACGAACCCTTGGCCGTGCGCCTGTTGGTGTCTTATGTAGAAAAGACGCCAGACCTGACGCTGTTGGCTTCCTACACAGACTCTATCAACGCCCTCAACGCTGTCAAGGAGCAGAAACCCGATTTGCTCTTCCTTGATATCCAGATGCCCAATATGGACGGTATGGAACTGGCCCACAGTCTGCCAGAGCAGACGCGTGTTGTCTTCACCACCGCCTTCAAGGAATATGCCTTCGAGAGTTACGAGGTGAGTGCACTCGACTTCCTGCTCAAGCCTGTTCGCTATAACAAGTTCCTCGCTGCCGTTGAAAAAGCCCGGAAGTGGTTCATGGGCAAACAGTCAGAAAACTCTTCACTTCCAAATGTCACCACTGTCTTTATTCGCGTTGATGGCGAGTGGCGCAATATCAGCATCGACAAGATTATCTACGTCAACGGCATGAAGGACTATGTGCTGTTCTACATGGACGATGAGCCCAAGCCCCTGATTACCCACCTGACGATGAAGGCCGTGGAGGAGATGCTGCCCAGGGAGAACTTCCTACGCGTACATCGTTCCTATATCGTCGCTATCGACAAGATCCGCAAGGTAGACCGTAATGACTGCATCTATATAGGCAAGGAGATTATCCACGTGCCCGACGGCTATCAGGAGGCTTTCCGCAACCTGATCAGTACACGTTCTTTTATTGCTTCTACATAAATAACACATCGATATGAAAAAAGTAGTTGTCCTTTTAGTGGAATGGATGCTCTGCACACTTTCTGTGGTAGGGCAGCCGTCAGTTTTCCCCATTCTGGGAGGTGAGTTGAGTAACAGTGCGGCTACCAGCACGGCCGATATCGACAAGGTGATACCCCGTATGAAGGCGCTGGGACTGAATACCGTACTCGTGCCAGCCTACTGGGAATTTTTGGAGCCGACGGAAGGGCAGTACGACTTTACGCTGATTGACCGTGTGATCGACCGTGCGCGGGAGAATGACCTGAAGATCGTCTTTCTCTGGTTTGGTGCATGGAAGAACTCGATGTCCTGCTATGCGCCGCTTTGGTTCAAAGAGGATACGAAGCGTTTCCCCCGTGCTTGTACCGCGACGGGTAAGCCGCTGGAGATAGCCAGTTGTTTCTCGGAGGAAGTGTTCAAGGCCGACAACCGTGCCTTTGAGACTTTGGTGAAGCACGTCGTTGAAAAGGGTAGCGACGTGGTGACGATGATCCAGGTGGAGAATGAGATCGGCATGCTTGAGGATGCCCGCGACCACTCGAAGTTGGCAGATGCTGTCTATAAGAAAGGTGTACCACAGGAACTGCTGACGTATCTGAAGCAGAACCAGAAGACGCTCCATCCCTGGCTCTCCGCCCGTCTGCAGACCAGTAAGTTGAGCGCAAAGTATCCTTCGTGGGCGGAGGTCTTTGGTGATGATATCTTCACCGACGAGATATTCATGGCCTACTATTATGCCTGCTACGTGGGCCGGCTCTGCCAGACAGCCCGTCAGTATACACGGATGCCGCTCTATGTGAATGCAGCCATGAATAGTCGTGGCCGACAGCCTGGTCAATATCCTTCAGCCGGTCCGCTGGCCCATCTCATCGATTTCTGGCATGCGGGTGCCCCTCAGTTGGAGATGCTGGCGCCAGACATCTACGACACGGGTTTCAAGGGTTGGACTGATCAATATGCGCTTCCCAACAATCGCCTGTTCATTCCTGAGAGCCGCTGCTGCGAAAACAGTGGCGTACGTGCCCTTTATGCTTTTGGCGAGCATCAGGCTCTTGGGTTCTCGCCCTTCGCCATTGATCAGGCCAGTCCTCAGGAAACTGCTTCTGTCACCCAAGCCTATGCTTTGATGCGTCAACTTGTCACTTATCATTCATCACTATTCACTTCTCATTCCTCTTGGGGATTGCTTTTCGATCAGGAGGACAAGGAGCGTATTATTAAGGACGGCGAGAACGTGCTGACCTGTCGCCATTTCTTCACGCTCCCCTGGGACCCACGGGCCACTGACGGATCTGCATGGCCCGAGGGTGGCGCTATCCTGCTGAAACTGGCCAAGAACGAGTATCTGTTGGCTGGCTCTGGTGTTGTGATAAGTTTTGCCACGGCCTATGAGAAGACCTTTGAAGAGGAAAAGGTACTTGGCGAAGATGGCTTCGTCGCAGTGGGTGATGGAAAAGTTCAAACTTCAGAAAGTAAGCGTCAATCTTTTAATGGCAAACGCCTTGGTATTGGTTTCGTGGATGAGGTAAATATCGATGAAACGGGCAGTCTTGTGTTTGTTCGTCGTGACAACGGCGATCAGGATCACCAGGGACGTCATGCCCGCATTTCCTGTGGCGAATGGAAGATTCTACACATTAAGTTGTACGAATATTGAGAAAAAGTTTGGTAGTTTCATTATTAATATGTATCTTTGCACCCGCCGGAAGATATAATCCGGCCCACAGAGGTTCGCTTAACCGCGATTAATTGGGAATGGAGTGTAAGTCTCCGACTGTCCCGCAGCTGTGTGCTCCCGTATGGCTCTGAAGTTAATAAGCCATTGCCCGTCAGGGCGAGAAGGTGCTTTGGAGTGGAGCGAAGTCAGAAGACCAGCCTTTGATGGAGAGATGCTGAATGCCCTCGATGTAAGGACATGAGGCGAAAGATTTGCTTTTGTGAGGAAATAAAAGTTGTTCAGGAGTCCCTGTTGTGGACTCATTGTAACACTTTACATACGTGTATTATTATATAGGTTTGTAAAAGAGACCCTGCCGGGAGGCACGGTCTCTTTTGATATGTCGGTTTACCACTTGTCACGGGTGTGGATGTCATCGGCCCAGCGGTGGTCCTTGGGGAAGGGTTGGCCTCCCCAGGCCTTGACTTGTGTCCAGGGCAGCGGGGCATCCGTCCAGAAAGGGTGATCGGCAGGCAAGCCGAGGGGCATGAAACAGAGCGAGGTCATATAGAGAGAACCGTTGTTGGTATACCAGTCAGCGGTCTCAGGCTGAGAGCCGCAGAAGCCAATCGTCAGGTAGCCGCCTTCATTGAAGTTGTTTTGAGGGTCGAACATGCGATGGAACACCTGTGTGAGGGCAGCGCGCACCTGACCGTTGGGGAGTTCCTCGGGCAGTGTCTGGTACCAGGCCATCAGGGCCAGCGGCTGCATGGCTGCCATGCGATAGGGCGTACTGCGGCCAATCACGGGGAAGGTACCTTCCGGAGAAATAAACCGTTCCAGGATAATCGCGAACTTCTGAGCCCGCTTCAGGGCGCGGTCGTGGTATTTTTGGTAGTCAAGGCGAGAATTGTACTTGGCATCTGCCATCGCCTGAAGCGTTTCCAGATACATGGCATGAAAGACATAACTGGAATAGTAGTCGAAGGCGAATACAGGGCCGTCGGCATACCAGCCATCGCCGACATACCACTCCTCCACCTTACGACAGGCTGTATTCACGCGGAACTCATCGAACTGTGCACCTGCCTTGGCCAGCAGACTCTCGATGGTGGAGGAGAAAAGAAACCAGTTGGTATAGGGTGGATCAATCTTGCGCATGCCTTGGAACTCCTTGATATAGCGCTGTTTGGTTACCTCATCGAGAGGCATCCACAGAGTATCCCAGGCACGGAGGAACGATTCAGCGATGTAGGCGGCATCCACCAGGTTCTGCCCAGCCTTGCCCCAGCAGAGGTAGTCAGGGGAGTCGGGATCCACGGAGTTCTTATAGGCTGCCAGCGCCCACTCGCGGAGTTGCTTGCGCTGCTGTCCCTCGATGGTGTTGTCGTCGGGCAAAGTGAGCCAGGGTGCAATACCGGCCATCAGACGGCCGAAGGTCTCCATATAGACTACACTGCGGTCGCGGTTGTCGAATGAGGGTGAGAATTCCGTTTGCATGTTCTTCTGCAGTTCACCCTTGGCCATGTTCTCCAGCACGGGCTGCGCCATCTTATGGGCCAGAGCCGTCCAGTATTCACGGTCGGTTTGCTGTATGGCCTGCTTCTTTTTGGCCTGTAGGGGCATGAGCAGCGCGATGGCTGCTATCACAAGAATGGTTCTTTTCATATTTAGAATTGTAGTTTTAGGGGATTTGACAAGTTGTTCATGAATTCATCGATGCAGAGTTGCCACTGGGCCTGGGTGCGTACGTCGTAACCGCTCCACGCCGAACCGAACCAGTAGGTATAGGGCAGGCCTATGTACTGGCGGACGATCCCAAGGGCATGGTCCTGTTCACCTTTCAATACAATAGTCTCATCGACACCATTGGGAAAGAGTGTCGCCACATAGACAAGACCCTCTCCGTGGTCATGGTGGAAGGAGGTGGCCATATAGATGTCATTGGCTTCCTTGGGCTTGCCGATTCGCTTTAGGGAGTCTCGCTGGCCTACACCCCACATATGCTGGCGGTAACGGTCATCGACAACGAGTTCAGGCGTATTCTTCACCCAGACATCGGTGCCAAATGAACGTTCACCGGAACGTTGCAGGGCTGGACCATAGACGCGGTAGATGCCGCAGTCGTTCTCCCAGGTGATATCATCGGCACGTTCTGGATACATTTTTCCCTGAGCATACGGTTTCATCGGCAGTGGCTCACCCTTGGTGATAGTATAGACGACGCTGCTACTGGGTTGAACGGAGACATGAAGCAGCAGTTTGCCGCTGTAGGTCTTCTGGTAGGTGACCTCTTGGCCGAAGGCATTTTTTACGATGAGAGGATCATCAGCCATGATGGACAGGCTGTCAAGTATGGTCTGGAGGTCAACTTCAACCACTTCCTGCCTTTGGGTGTTGCCTTCATTGCTGACGGTCACAGTCATTTCCTGTGCAAGGGTCGTCATGATGATTGATAGCAGGAATAGTCCTGCAAAGAGTCTTTTCATCGGATGGTGTATTTGATTTGTCCTTTAGTGGCATCGGATTTCACAGTCAGAATGATGCGATACATCTCCTTGCCCCAGATACGTTGGAGCAATGGGTCGAGCAGGTTACTGATGTCTTCAACGGTGGCTTCGAGTTGGCGACTGTCGTAATTAATGCGTCGCAGCGCATCCGAGTCTGTCGTCATCAGCATCAGGCGAGTAGGCTGATGGTAGGTCTCCAGTTCATAGTTTTCGGTAACGGAAATGCCAGTTTTCCCCGATGAAACCGTGCGTTTCCAAGATTTAACTGCCGCTTCCTCAGGGTAGGCTCCTGCAATATCGAGTGTCAACACTCCGTCCTTGTGACTGATGACCTTGGCCGCATACTGTTTCCCGTCCTTCTGGTCGACGCCGTTGATCTGCGGCAGGTTGTGATAGCCCGACTGCATTGTCCAGATGTCGTAGCGGTCCTTGGAGAAGGTCTTGGAGGTGTATTCGCCGACACCGGGGTCGATGAAAAGGGGAGATAAGGAGTCAGGAGTCAGGTGGGAGGGAGTCGATTTTGCATAGACGATGAACGAGCCGACATCGTTGTGGTTGTGACTCTCTCCGTTGTTACCGCCCTTCATGGCTACGAAGAGATTCTTGCGACGGGCCGTTATGATCTGGAGGTCGCTCAGCCATACATTTTTTAATAATGGTTCCCGTGGTGTTTCTGCGATGAAATCACGGATATGGCGCAGGAAGAACAGTTCACGTCCGAGGGTGGGGAAGTTGCCGCTCTTGTCGTAGAGGGCGGCAGGGTTCTCCAGCACACCATTCTGGCGACCTAAGTAGGCACCGAACTCCCGCATGGTTTGGTCGTTCAGCCAGAGTCCGAAGGGATAGACGATGTTCACCTGTTGCACCGCCTTGTTCTCATGGGCATCGGCAAAGTTTACGCAGTAGTCGTTGCCAATGTAGGTCTTATAGGCGTATGCAGCCATATTCCTCACCTTCGAGGTAGGCTCGGTAACGTCCAGTAGTCTCATTACTTCAAACAACGATGCGGCAGCCCTATCCCAATAAGTCGGCCCTTCATCGCAGCCGCCATCATCGGGATAGGCATCGGCAAACGCAGTGGTGGCATCTATAATCTGGCAGATGGCCTTGCCCTTGCGGGCCTCGTCTTTCTCACAGATCAGTACGCAGGTGAGCCAGTTTGAACAGATCCAGGGGTTCCAGTTCATGCCAGCCGTTTTCCACCAGTAGTCTGTGCTGACTGCAGGAATCAGGATGCGGCGCTCAATCTCACGGTCGATGCGCTGACAGAGGTCTGGGGAGAAGGTATCGAACTGGGGTTGGAGCATGTAACGCGTCCAGGCGATAAGGCTGGCAGTCTCCGCATTGAAGAGATCCACCGTCTGGTCTTCTGGCAATGGCACTTTATGACCGTAATGGGCGGGGATGCCCCACCAAGTCTCTTCACAGAAACTGCCCATTCCATCGATGATGTCGAGGAGGAACCTTCCCTTCCCCTCCATGATTTCTGCCATGACGAGAGCAGCGAGTTGACGACGCTTCTCAAAGCACAGCCCTTCGTAGTTGACGCGGTTGCCTGATATCTTGAACTCCGCAAAGACACTGTTAGGCAGAACTGCCCATGGCTTGCCAAGATACTGTTCACCATAGTGGATATAACTCTGCCGCATCGATTCTGGCACAGAGTCGCGCCAGAAAGCATCATCTGCCTGTGGCAGCAGAGTCGTTATGGCCAGACAAAGGGAAAGAAGGATGTTCATCATTCAATATACCTATAATATTCACATGCTGCTAACAAGAAGGCACCCACACCGAAGTTTGCCTGACTGTCGGCATCTACCTTCTGCCCTGGGATGGCCCGTTCTCCGATAGGCTGTACGTAACCGATCTTTCCGTCGGGTTGGAGGGCAGTCTCCGTGAGATACTTCCAGGCTTTCTCGATGACGGGAGCGAACTCTTTTCTCTGCAGGTAACCATTGTTCACACCCCAGAGCAGACCGTAACAGAAGAAGGCGGTGCCAGAGGTCTCGGGGCCAGGAGCCTGCAGCGGATCCATCATCGAGCGCGTCCAGTAACCTTCGGGCTGCTGGATCTTGGCTACAGCACGAGCCAGGTTCACGAATTTCTCCACGAAGAACGGCTGGCGCACGTAAGTTTCAGGAAGATCCTGTAGCACCTTTGCCAGTCCGGCGAGCACCCAGCCATCACCGCGAGCCCAGAAATCTTTCAGGCCGTTGTCTGTCTTATGCTTCGGATAGATGTACTTTCCGTCTCGGAAATACAGACAGGTCTCCTGGTCGAGCATGATGGAATCACTGTAGAGGATGTTCTCGTAGAGTTTGCGCAGGTACTTGGTGTCACCTGTCAGTTTGTACATCTTCGTCATCACAGGCATTACCATGTAGAGCGCGTCTGCCCACCACCAGTAGTCGTTGGCCTTCGAGTCGGCTTCGTAGCCCATCACCTCCTTGGCACGGGCCACTCTAACCTCTAACCTCTCACCGCTCACTTCTAAATTATACAGGTCGATATATGTCTGGAAACAGATCTGCCAGTCGCCGAAGAGCACGTAGTCCTGCCCCTCGCCATATTGTTTGTATTTCCAATTGGCAGGATCAGGCTCCGTTGCGCCTTTCCAGTTGTTGTGTTCTGCCCAGCGGATGCTGTAGTCGAGCATCTTATCTACCGACTCCAGACTCCTGCTTCCAGACTCCTTAAACAGTTTATAGACTTCTATGTTGCCGGTGTGGTAGGCAGCATTGTCCCAGAACGAGCGCACCTCGGCAGGATTGTTCGTCTGCCAGTAGGTGTTCACCTTTCTGATGACTTCCTTCACCCGGTCACCAGTCCAGATGACTTCTTTCGTCTGAGTACCGGCCCATGAGTGTGTCTGGCCCATGAGTGCCGTCAGAACGGCGATGGATAATAGAATATTTCTCATTGTTTGATTAGTATATGTAAATACGATAGTCTTTCACGCTGCCAGGTGCTCCCTGCTCAGCACGTGGTAGATATTCCAGACCCGTGACAGTCTGTTCCAAGCCGAGGTCGATGACGAGCAAATGGGGCAGGGCAGAGCCCTTTTCTGTCTGCCAGAAGGTACTCTCCTGCAGGTCGAAGACTTTGTCACCAGTATGGTTGCCGTTATCGTCTTCTGAATCAGCGTATTTCGTTGTCCAGGGCTCACGGCTGAGACGTTCACCGTTGGATCCTTGCAAATAGAGTTCGGCGATGGCTACGCGATCACCTTCCTTTTGGGTAGAGCAGCATTCGATGGCAAGGTAACGTCCCTTCTGTGGAGCATTGAAACTGATGATCTGCCAGCCGTTACCAGCCTTGAACTGTGAGGTGGCGATAGGTGTGGCTGAATTCAGGTCGGGTTTGTCACCGATGTTGTTGCGCTTATTGCTCTTTTCAAGTTGTAGTTTGTTTAACTCGGGGGTAGCCTGTCCCCAGACGGTGGGTTCCTTCGGGCCGATGACATCGAGGACGATAATCTCGTTCTTCCCCTTATTCAGCCAACAGCCTGGCACGTAGAGCGTCTGTTGCGGACCGATCGACCAGATGCGACCCATGGCATGGCCATTCATCCACACCTGTCCCTTGCCCCACGTCTCAAAGTTCAGGAACGTATCGCCCACCTTTTTCAGGTTGAAGTAGCCGCGATAGTAGCCACCATCTGAATAGATGGTCTCAGGTCTTTTCAGGTCATCGTGACCCTGTGACATTTCTTTCGTGATGGCTTGATAGTCGTCATTCATGCTGATGATGTTCCAGTTTTTCAGGTTCCATGTCGTCTCATGTCCGTCGATATCGGCCTGTAACAAGACTTCGTTGGTGATGCCCTTGAAGTCTTTGATGGCTCTGCCAAAGTTGATGCGGCCCATAGCCTCAACGAGTATGTTCAGCGCCTGCCCCTTCTTCACAGGAGGCAGGTTGATGCTTTTCTCATTCTTCACACGATCGATCTTACCGATATATTCGCTATCGATGTATACCTGCGCAAAGTCGTGGCAGTCGTTAAGTGTCAACACACTCTTCACAGGCACTTCTGGAAGCGTGGTGGTATATTCGATCATACCCCATCCACAGCCCATATCCTCCATCGTGAGTATGTCACGGCTTTGACGCTGGATTGTCAGATAATCACTGATGCGCATAGCCTTTTCGAGTTTGAATTTCGGAATAGTGATGATAGGTGCTGCGGCCTTGGGAATGGCGGGCAACTTATGGTCCGTGTATTTCTGCATCGTCTGGCGCAGCAGGAAGTACTTCTCAGTGGGTTGTCCGTACTCGTTGATGGGCGCATCGTAGTCGTAACTCGTCACGTCGGGAGCAAAGCCGGGACTGTTGGCCCCAGCCCAGTGGCCGAAGGATGTTCCGCCATGCGTCATATAGAGCGAGAAGGAGATGCCCTTTGAGAGCATCTCGTCAATGCCCTGCACCATATCCTCGGCAGGACGTGTCTCATGCTGAGCCCCCCACTTGTCGAACCAGCCGCTCCAGAACTCAGAGCACATCTTTGGCGCATGAGGACGCAGTTCGCCGAGCCGCTTGAATTGCTGGTCAATATCGGCACCTGTGCCGAAATTCATTGTCCATACGAGGTCATCGAGACCGTTCTTTGTGAAGTTCGAACTCCAGTCGCACTGGAATAAAGCAACCTTGTCGCCATAGATACTGCGCAGACAGTCACGGATTTCTGAGACGTAGGGCTTGTCCTCGCCGTAGGAACCGTATTCGTTCTCCACCTGGATCATGATAATGGGACCGCCGTTCTGAATGGTCAGCGGAGCAAGTTGTTCGCCTACTTTTTGCTCGAAGATCTTCACGCGCTCCATAAAGAAAGGATCGCGTTCGCGAAGTTGGATGTCCTTCTTCTTCAGCAGCCACCAGGGCAGGCCGCCCATCTCCCACTCGGCACAGACATAAGGCCCTGGGCGTACGATAACGTACATACCATTCTTCTGTGCCAGTCGGCAGAACTCGGCTACATCGGCTTGATCCTCAAAGGTGAAGTGGTTCATCTGCGGCTCATGGTAGTTCCAGAACACGTAAATGCACACGGTGTTCATGCCCAGCGCCCTGCACATCTTGATGCGGTGCTCCCAGTAGGGACGTGGGATACGGGGATAGTGTACCTCGGCTGCCTTTACCACGAAAGGCTGCCCGTTGAGTAGGAAGGCCCCTTGCCCGCATTCAAATGTACCCTTGGCTTCCTTTGCCGTCATCATGGAGTCCGACCATGCCTCCAGCCGCTTGTATTCTTCTTCCGTCAGCCGCATGAAGGAACCGTGCTGTGGACCTGTCACACCTTCGATGTCGACAGGTGAATGGAAATGGCGCAGGTTTTTGTCGGCCTTGCAGATGCGATAGTGCTTGGGTTTGTCGGAATATTGGATATAGGCCACGCACCAGGTGTCCTCTCCTATCAGTTGGAAGGCGCTGGAGCCTTCGCATTTCTTGTCTCCTTCGAAACTGACATAATCATCCTCAACGGGCTCGCCCCAACCTTTGGTCAGGTGTTCTGAGGTAGCGGTATAGATGCCAGGCTTTCCACCCTCTTTCTTGATCAGCATATGATACAGTCCGTCGCTCTCCAGATAGTTAATGTCGGCATCAATAGTGGCGTAGCCCCAGTCGAACAGCAATCTAGGTTTCGTGAGGTGGGTGAAACTCTCGTCCGCGTATGAGTAATACATACGGTCGTATGCCTCTTCCGGTCTGTTCAACATGGAATAGTATATCATGTAGCCGCCTTGCTTCCCGTCAGGCCAGAGATAGTCGGGATCCCAGAATATCTGGGGAGCCCACACACGATTGATGGTACTCCAGTCTTTGTAAACGTCTTCCGACTCGCTGTCACAGAAAATCCTGGCTCCTTGGCGATAGTCGAAGGTGACGCTGGTCCAGTGGATGAGATCGTCGCTCTGCAGCAAGTCGATGCCGTAATTGTCCCAGACGTGTGATTTGGCTACACACATGTCTGTGGTTACCATGACATAGCCGCTGCCATCATGTTTACGAGTAATGTAGGCATCGCGCGTACCACCTTCTATACGTGCATGTTCTTCTGCCTTGAAAACGGGCTGGCCGCTGATAAGGTCCTTATAATGGTAGCCGTCGCGGCTGATGGCAAAGGCAGTCCACTCACCAAGGTCGCTCATGTGGCAGTACAGGTAGCCGTAGTCGCCCCGTTGCAGGTTACTTGCAGCGACGGATATTGGAGCAATACTCAGCAAACTTACGATAACGGAAATAATGATCTTATGCATAGAATTATAAATTATTCTGGCTGCAAAGATAACAATAATTTCCGAATAATCGTGCTATCTTTATCCTTTGATTACAATTTCATTGTTACTCAATGATTTCAAAGTGCTGGTAGTCCTTGCGGTTCGTCCAGTCGCCGCCCCACTCGAAGCCGGCCTCGGTGAAGAGGCGGAAGCAGAGATCATCGTGGTCAATCTTGTAGGGGAAGTCCCACGTACGGTCGCAATAGTCGGCGCCAGTAGCAGGCTGGATGAGAAGCGTACCGTCATCGAGTGTCTTGATGTATGGGTTGTAGAGCGTGTTGATGTCGATGGCCAGTCCGCGGGCATGCTTCGAGAGATTGTTAGTGGCTGCGATGTTGCGGTAGCAGAAGCACGACGAGTTGTTGTCGCGCATCTGGGTCTCGTCGTCGGCGTCGTAGACATCGGGCAGGAGCATCCGCTGGATGGGGTACTTGGCGTCGAACAACTGGCGCAGGATGGTGACCACGCGGTCGGCAATCTGTGCGTTGCAGATCATCTCGCCGACGTGCATCTGGTCATCGTAGTCCCAGTGCAGGGCGCGGATGTGGCGCAGGTCATCGCGCCCGATGTTGGGGTTC
>JAFUAK010000080.1 GCA_017460765.1 Prevotella sp.
ATACATAATAAAGCATTGACTTATTCTTTATAAGGCTATCTTCGGATAGCCTTTTTCATTTCTATTCTTGTAAGGTTTCTTACAAGAGTTTAATTTTATATTAATAGAGACATATTTATATAATAGTTAGCAAAGTTTCGGCGGATAAAAAGATTGTAAACAAGATTAATTATTTTGGCTGGTAAAAATAGTCTGTTTACTTTTGCTGCCGTTTTTTAACTTATTATTTATGAAAAAACTATTAGTAACAGTATGCGCGGTATTAAGCGCAATGACCATGAATGCCCAGAACGGTTTCGGCCTGATGGGCGGTGTGAACACCTCAACTTCCAGTGCAGATGATGCCAAGCCACGGGTAGGCGCTTTCATCGGGGGACTGTATGATTTCCGCATGAACGACTGGTTCTACCTGCAGCCAAGACTCATCCTGTCGTATCAGGAGAACCAGCGGGAGTGGAACAACACTTTGGCAGCACCCCATGTAAAGATCGACAACGAGTTCTACAGCCAGTGGAACCTTTCACTGCCCGTTCTCGCCTCTTTCCGCTTCAAGTTGTCGGATGACATGGGCCTGCGGCTGAATGTCGGTCCCTATATCCAGTACGCCCTGGGCGGAAAAGAGCAGAAACCCATTTTCTACAACTCGTTAGACCCAACTATCCCCAACGTTCCTGCCCGTATGAGTGAAAAGGGAAATTGGGACCTGGTGACGGGAGATAAGATTACCTACGGAGGACAAATCGGTTTGCAATACGACTACAAGAACTGGTTTGCCACACTCGACTATAAACGATCGTTCCACCGAAGTATCCTGAACATGGACGGATTCGAGAACACATTACAACTCGGTATCGGCTACAAATTCTAATCAAAAAGTACGCAAGGAAACAGGCGCCTTGCGTACTTTTTTGGGTAAATCTGTGCCAGTTACGAAAAAGTTTCGTATCTTTGCAGCATTAATAAACCAATAAACGAAAATCTGATGACGAAGAAATGCCTGTTATGCAGCCTGCTGCTGGCCGTCGCCCTGGGTGCGAAGGCCCAGACGACTGCGGCTCCACAGGCCCAGACCTTCGAACTGCGCAAGGAGAGCGACAGCCTCTACTGGTTGGGCGACTGGCGGCTGCCCTACCCCGTCTATCAGTTCCAGACGGGCGACGTCGATGGCGACGGTAGTATCGACGCGATGGTAGGCGTGGTCAAGTCGACGCGCTTCTATCCCGAGAAAGGGCGACGCATCTTTATCTTCAAACAGGTGAACGGCAAGACGCGCCCCCTCTGGCTCGGCTCGAAACTGGGCGGAACGCTACAGGACTTCCGTTTCGTCGACGGACATATCCGCAGTCTGGAGACGGCTTCGGAGGGAGTCTATGTGGTGGCCGACTACAAATGGGGCGGCTTCGGCATGGCCTTCGACCACTATATTGTAAAAGGTACGGACCAAGAAACAGCAACTAAATACTTTAACCAATGAAAGCAAGAACCTTTCTCTTCGCATGCCTCGCCGTCATGATGGCCGCATGCAGTCAGAAAACGAGTGTGGTGTCGGTGCCCGTGTCGACCATCAACGTGGAGCAACTGAAAGACAGCATCGACTTCAACATGGACGTGACAGGTCTCTCCCTAGGTGACCTGCGCGTGCTCCGCAATGCACCCCTGGCCCGCCAGGGATTCCCTTTCAAGGACTCCTACCTGAGAGGAGTCTATGAGACCACAACCTGGTATGACTCCCTGATGTGGAAGTTCGACGAGCAGACCGATTTCACCGATATCCCCGAGAAGGAGGGCGAGTCGTGGCGCGACTTTTATTACAGGGCCAGCCGCGAGAAGGGCTTGGTGAAATACACCCAGGAGGAACTCGACTTCATGGAGCGCCTGCAACAGCGCGAGGATGAACTGAAGAAACTGAACTTCGATGTGCCCGAGGGCCTGCGCGTGAACATGCAGAACCTGACGAACCCCACGCAACTGAAGGAGTTTGACTCGCTACTCTGCCAGCAACTGGCACAGGACGGCTTCGCCATCATCCCCGCCTCGCACGACCAGTTGTTCCACGTGTATGAACAGAACGACTACAACTGCTTCCCCAGTTTCGTGACCACCGACCTCTACCTGCAACTCTACCACCTCTACTTCGACTGTATGCTGCGCGAGGTAGAGGAGAACTCACTGTTGCCGCTGATGATCAAGTTCACCCGCGAGATGCATGAACTGCTCTACAACATGGAGAGATGGTCGGGCTTCGATGAGTTGGTCAATGAGACCGCCCACCACAACGCCGCTTACTACAACATCGCCTACAAACTCTTCACGGGCGACTATATCTTCACACCAGAGCCCGGCGCCGTCGATATTGAGGAGGTGAACAAGGTGATGAAGGCCGAAAACGACATCAGCAACTTCATGGAGGACTACAAGACTGTCCAGTTCCCCTACAGTCTGTTCCGTCCGCGAGGCCACTACACCCGCAGTGAGGCGTTGAAATGCTACTTCCGCGGTATGATGTGGCTGCAGACAGCCGCCTTCGGCACGCAAAACAAACAGGAGGTGCTGCAGGCCATCCAGCAGGCCTGCGCCCTGAAATACGCCAAGGAGAACTACGACACGCTCAACAAACTCATCACTTACCTGATGGGACAGTCGGACAACCTCAGTCTGGCACAGGTGCTGACCGAGGTGGAGAAGACGGGTCTGCAGATGGAAGACCTGATCCACAACGACGAGGCTGTCGCCAAGATTACTGCCACGCTCAACGAGATCGGCAACAAGCAGACACGCATCCGTCCGAAGTTCGAGAAGACCAGTCATAACAAGATCAACGTGATGCCCCAGCGCTACCAGCCCGACGGCGAGGTGCTGCAGGAGATGGTGGACTACGAGAACAAGCCCACCCAGCGCGCCACGCCGAAGGGGATGGACTTCTTCGCCGCCATGGGTGTCTCGCCCGCCGAACAGATCCTGATCGAAGAAGGTCAGAAGTGGAAGGGCTTCAAGCCCGCCCTCGACAGCATGAAGAAGCGCATGGGCGAGATTGACTGGAACGAGACCATCGCCACCCAGTGGATGAACACCCTGAAGACCGTCAACGTGAAGGACAAGGATGCCAAACTGCCTTACTTCATGGTGACGCCCGAGTGGGACCGTAAGGACCTGAATGCCATGCTCGCCTCGTGGGCAGAACTGAAGCACGATGCCATCCTCTATGCCAAGCAGCCGATGGGTGCCGAATGTGGTGGTGGCGGACTACCCGAGCCTGTCACCAAGGGCTACGTGGAGCCGAACACGGGCTTCTGGAAGAAAGCCATCGAACTGCTGAATAACACCGAGAAACTGCTGAAAGACCAGAAGATGCTGACGGAGAAGATCAAGGACGCTACGGAGCGCATCCGTGAGGAGGCAGAGTTCCTGTTGCGCATCAGCGAGAAGGAACTGGCAGGCACGGAGATCACCGACGAGGAATACGACCAGATCAAGTGTGTGGGTGCCACTTTCGAGAATATCTCCCTTGATCTGGTGCGCCAGGCCGACCAGTACCTGATGGGCTGGAGCGACGTGCAGGGAGCCGACAAGAAGGTGGCTCTCGTGGCCGATGTCTATACCGCCAATGCCGACAACAATCCCGAGAAGTCGATCCTCTTCGAGGCCGTGGGTGCTGCCGACGAGATCTTCGTGGTGGTGGAGATCGGCGGTTACCTGTATCTGACGCGCGGTGCCGTACTGAGTTACCGTGAGTTCATACAGCCCATCGACATGCCGCGCCTGACCGACGAGGAGTGGCAGGAGCAACTGGAGAAGAATCCGCGCAAGGGCGTGCCCGACTGGATGAAACGCATCATCGTGCCGCTGAAAGAGATACCTGTGGTGAATGAGGAGTTCTTCTATAGTTCTGGCTGTTAGTCTGTTGAGCGTATCGGCGTGCCACGCCGATACGCTCAACGTCGTACTGACGGGTGACATCCTGCTCGACCGCGGGGTGCGCCAGATGATAGAGCATCGCGGAGCCGACCATCTCTTCTCGGATGGCATCGACTCCGTGTTCCGTTCTGCCCAGATCGTCGTGGGCAACCTCGAGTGTCCCGCCACGAAGATCGAGGCGCCCGTGTTCAAGCGCTTCATCTTCCGCGGAGAGCCAGAGTGGCTCGTCCCCTTGAAGCAGCACGGCATCACCCACCTGAACCTGGCCAACAACCATTCCATCGACCAGGGGCGTGAGGGTCTGCTCGACACGCGGCGGAACATCATCGAAGCAGGGATGATTCCCTTGGGGGCCGGAGAGAATATGGGCGAGGCGGCAGCACCCGTGCTGTTGGCAGAGCAGCCCCGTAAGGTGTGGCTCGTGCCCTCGCTGCGACTGGCACTGGAGAACTATGCCTACCTGACGGACAAGCCCTGCGTGAGTCAGGAGCCGATGGACTCGCTGCTGGAGCGCGTGCACCGCCTGCGCACTGCCGACTCCACCGCCGTCATCATCGTGTCGCTCCACTGGGGCGGTGAACACACATTACAGCCCGTACCCAGTCAGCGGCTGGAGGCCCACCAACTGATACGGGCTGGTGCCGACGTACTGGTGTGCCACCATACCCACACCCTACAGACCATCGAGGACTTCCAGGGGAAGAGAATCTACTACAGCATCGGCAACTTCATCTTCGACCAGCATAAGCCGCTGAACAGTCGTGCCTGTATCGTGAGCCTCAACATCAAAGAGGATGGGCTCGACATCGAGACCATTCCCATAGAGATCCGCCAATGCGTACCTTATATAATTAACTGATTAACTTTAATAAAACTGACCGTTATGAGAATATTAGCCATCAACCCCGGAATGATCTCGACCAAGGTGGGCATCTTCCAAGACGAGGAACTGCTGATGCACGCCACGCTGAACCACCCGTTCGAAGAACTGTGTCGCTATCCGTTCATCATGGACGAATTCGACTACCGCAAGGAAAAGATCCTGGAGGAGATTCAGCGCAAGGGCTACACCATGGACTTCGACGTGATCGTGGGCCGTGGCGGTCTGGTGAAGCCCATTGAAAGCGGTGTCTATGAACTGAACGACAAGGTGATCGAAGACACCAAGAACCCTCGTCTGCACCACGCCTGTAACCTGGGATCGCTGATAGCGCTGAGCATAGCCCGCGAGATCAAGGGATGCCGCGCCTTCACCGTCGATCCCGGTGTCGTGGATGAACTCGACGACGTGGCCCGCATCACCGGGCTGCCCGAGATGCCCCACCAGACCATCTGGCATGCCCTCAACCAGCGGGAGATTGCCAAGCGCTACTGCCGCGAGCACGGTCTCAAGTATGAGGAGCAGGACTTGATCGTCTGCCACATGGGCAGTGGCATCTCCTTCGCCATGCACCATCACGGACGGGCCATCGAGTGCAGCGACGCCCTGAGCGGCGACGGACCTTTCTCACCCTCGCGGGCTGGCATGTTGCCCACGGCAGCACTGGTGAAACTGTGCTACAGCGGACAATATACCGAAGCAGAGATGCTGCGCAAGATCAACGGGCACAGCGGACTGACGGCCCACTTGGGCACCAACGATGTGAGAGAGGTGGAACGGCGCATCGCCGAGGGCGACCAGAAGGCAAAGTTGGTGCTCGACGCTATGATTTACAGCATTGCACGCTGGCTGGCTTCACTGGCACCAGCCACCAACGGGCACGTGGATGCCGTCATCCTCACCGGTGCCATTGCCCACAGTCAGTACGTCACCGACGGACTGCGCCGACGACTGAATTACCTCGCCCCCATTTTCGTCTATCCAGGCGAAGACGAGTTGACAGCCTTGGCCATGAACGTGCTCAGGGCCATGCGTGGAGAACAGGAAATCAAGGTTTATTCCTAACTATATCGCCGCCAGGGCCAAGGAGTAATACTTGGACTCTGGGGAATCGGCGCGCGAGGGCAGCACGCAGCAGCACTGTGTCCCTTGCAGCACACCTGCCGTCTTAGCATAGCCGAAGAGGGTGAGCGTCTTATAGAACACGTTGCCTGCCACGATATCGGGGAAGATGAGGGCGTCAGCCTGTCCGTCGATGACGGAGCGGATGCCCTTCTCCCGAAGGCTCACGGAGTCGAGCGAGGTCTTCAGGTCGAGGGGGCCGTCGATGATACAACGGCCGAACTTCCCCGTCTGGGCCTCAGCGATAATCTCCAAATAATCGACGGTATAGGGGAAAGTCTTGGCACTAACCTTTTCGGCACAGTGGATCAGTGAGATACGCGGTTCCTCAATGCCAAGGGCGTGGCAGACATAGTTCACGTAGTGGATCTGCTGACGGCGCTGGGCCTCGGTGGGCACGGGGATAACGGCGGCATCGGTGAAGAAAAGCAGTTTCTCGTACTTGGGGATTTCGGCCATCGCGATATGGGTGAGCACATGACCAGGGCGCAGGATGCCCGTCTCACGGTCAAGGATTGCCCGCAGGATCACGTCGGTGTTGATAAGTCCCTTCATCAGGATATCCGCCTCCCCGCTCTTGCAGAGTGCAACAGCCCGACGTGCACACTCTTCCTTGTCGTCGCCGTTGACATAGATGGGCTCAATGAAGCCCATCTCCTGACCTTTCTCCACGGCATAACGCGTACTCGCATCATTGGCACACACAACGACTACACGCTTCTTGTCACCTCGCTGCTGGAGGAAGACAATCATGTCATTCAGGGTTCTGATTGATTGCATCGGTTACTATTTTTAGGTTTCTTGGCGCAAATATACAAAAACTTTTGTATCTTTGCAAGCGGAAATGACTAAAATCACAGAATAATGACAAAATATGTACTACTAACTATGCTGGTGCTCACACAGGGGACAGTCCCCCAGTGCGCTGCACGCAGCGCACAGATGGGACAGTCCCCGTGTAAGCAGGCACCGATGGTGCTGCAGTACGACAAGCCCGCCGATTTCTTCGAGGAGTCGCTGCCCATCGGCAACGGGAAACTCGGTGCCCTCGTCTATGGCGGCACGGATGACAACATCATCTACCTGAACGACATCACGCTCTGGACGGGAAAGCCCGTAGACCGAAACCTCGATGCCGATGCCCACCAGTGGATCCCCAAGATCCGTGAGGCCCTTTTCAATGAGGACTACCAGTTGGCCGACTCCCTGCAACTACATGTGCAGGGGCCTAACTCACAGTTCTTCCAGCCCCTCGGCACGCTGCACATCAAGGATCTCGGCCTCGGCACCGTAACCAACTACCACCGCAGCCTCAGCCTCGACTCGGCCATCGTCCGCGACAGTTACCAGCGCGACGGTAAGACCATCACGAGGGAATACTTCGCCTCGCACCCCGACAAACTCATCGCCATCCGCCTGAAGGGCGACATCAACTGCCGCATAGCCCTCACCGCCCAAGTGCCCCACAGCACCAAGGCCATCCCCACACAGATTTCTATGACCGGCCATGCCACGGGCGATGCCCAGGAAAGCATACACTTCTGTACAATGCTCAACGTGAAGACCGACGGTGAGACCTTGGCCAGTGATTCCTCACTGACCATCACCAACGCCAAGGAAGCCATCATCTATATCGTCAACGAGACCAGTTTCAACGGTTTCGACAAGCATCCCGTCAACGAGGGAGCCCCCTATTTAGAGAACGCCGCCAACGACATCTGGCACACCCAGAACTACAGTTACGAGGAATTCTTCGCGCGCCACCTCGCCGACTATCAGGCCCTTTACGACCGGGTGAAAATCCGCCTTGGCTCCCCGTCGAGTGTGCCGTCGTGTTACGACGGCAATACCTCCGATCTGCTCAAAGCCTACACCGACGGCGGAGGCCAGAGCCGCTACCTCGAAGAACTCTACTTCCAGTTCGGCCGATATCTGCTGATTTCCGCCTCGCGAACCCCTGGTGTACCCGCCAACCTACAAGGACTCTGGACACCCCACCTCTGGTCGCCCTGGCGCGGTAACTATACCGTGAACATCAACCTCGAAGAGAACTACTGGCCCGCCTTCGTGGCGAATCTCGCGGAGATGGCAGAGCCCCTAGACGGCTTTGTCCAGGCCCTTGCTGCCAACGGCCAATACACGGCCAAGAACTACTATCATATCCTGAAAGGCTGGTGCTCCAGCCACAACAGCGACATCTGGGCGATGACCAATCCCGTGGGTGAGAAGCGCGAGTGGCCCGAGTGGGCCAACTGGAACATGGGCGGTGCGTGGCTCGTAAACACGCTCTGGGAGCGCTATCAGTTCACGCAGGACAAGGAATATCTCCGTACCGTCGCTTATCCGCTGATGAAGGGCGCTGCCGACTTCTGTCTAGACTGGCTCATTGAGAACCCCAAGGTCCCTGGCGAACTGATCACCGCCCCCAGTACCTCTCCTGAGAACGAGTACAAGACGGACCTAGGTTATCACGGCATGACCTGTTATGGCGGTACGGCTGACCTTGCCATCATCCGCGAACTCTTCACGAACACCATCGCTGCAGGCCGGGTGTGCGGTTATGCCATCACCGCCTATGAAAAGACCCTCGCCCGTCTGCACCCCTACACCATCGGTCACATGGGCGACCTCAACGAGTGGTATTACGACTGGGACGACTGGGACTTCCAGCACCGCCACCAGAGCCACCTCATCGGGCTCTATCCCGGCAACCACCTGACTGAAGCCGCGTTGCAGAAAGCAGCCGAGCGGACTTTAGAGATCAAGGGCGACTACACGACGGGCTGGAGCACAGGCTGGCGCATCAACCTCTGGGCACGCCTCCACAAGGCAGAACAGGCCTATCACATCTTCCAGAAACTGCTGACGTACGTCTCGCCCGACAACTATCAAGGGCCAGACCGCCGTCGCAGTGGCGGCACCTACCCCAACCTTTTCGATGCCCATCCACCTTTCCAGATCGACGGTAACTTCGGCGGTACGGCTGGTGTCTGTGAGATGCTGATGCAGAGTCAATGCACAATGCGCAATGCTCAATGCACAATTGAGTTGTTGCCTGCCCTGCCTGAGCAATGGAAGGACGGAGCCGTGAGCGGTCTCTGTGCCCGTGGCGGCTACGAACTGGCTTTCGAATGGAAAGACGGCAAGGTGCGCGACTGCAGCATCAAGGCCAGGAAGAACGGCACCGTCACCTTATTATATAATAATCAGCAGAAGACCATCAAACTGAAGGCTGGTCAAACTCAAAACATCAAGACGTGGTAAAGCATATCATCAAAGAATCGGACCTGAACAAGGCCAAGACATGGAGCGAGTCAGTCTTTCTCGACGACGACCTCCTGTTGACAGAACGTATCAACGAAGCCCCGATGCCCACGGAGCCGAGACGGATGAACTTCATCCTCATCGGCCTGTGCACCCAGGGTGAAGTGATGTATCAACTGGACACCCAGGAACAGATCATCAAGGCTGGCGACATCCTGATTGTCAGCGACCGCCATGTGGTAGACAGTTACCAGCACTCCCCCGACATGAAGGGCCTGTGCATGATGGTCTCCGTGAACTTCTACCGCGAGATCATCCAGAACGTGAGCGATGTCAGTTCGCTGTTCCTCTTCTCCCGTCAGCACCCCGTGATGAGTCTGGAGCAGCGGGAGATCGACACCTTCAAGGAGTACTTCCAGGTGATAAAGCAGAAAATCAGCGACGAGGGCAACCATTTCCGCAAGGACCTCATCAAGACCCTGCTGCTGGCCATGTTCTACGACCTGAGTAACATCATCTACCGCGTGCGGCAAGACGACAAACCGCAAACGCGGGCAGAAATCATCTTCACGAAGTTTATCAAATTGGTGGAGCAGAACTTCAGGCAGGAACGGCGCGTCAGTTGGTATGCCCAGCAACTCTGTATCACGCCGAAGTACCTCTCTGAGACAGTAAAGAGCGCCAGTCAGCGCACGCCTAACGAATGGATAGACGACTACGTGCTCCTTGAACTGCGCGTACAACTGAAGAACTCCACAAAGAACATCAAGGAGATTGCGGATGAACTGCACTTCCCCAACCAGAGTTTCTTAGGGAAGTTCTTTAAGGAACATGTGGGCATGAGTCCGTCGGAGTACCGCAAGTCAGGCATTTAGAAAGCCTTGGGCCTTCAGTTCCCTGACGGTATCCAGCAGTTCGGCATACCATGCCTCGCCGAAGCGACGGATAAGCGGTTCTTTCAGAAACTGATAGAGGGGAAGGTCGAGTGCCTTCCCTTTTTCAATGGCTGCCTTACAGACATCCCAGCGGTTATAGTTCAGACCGATCAGGTCATTGCCGAGCCTTTTAGCCCGAATGGGATAGAGCGCACAACTCACGGGCTTGCAGAACCGTGTCTTCCCTGCCCTGTAGGCCTTCTCCAGCGCACAGAGGCAACAGTCAGACACCTCCCCCAACGTATCGTAGTATGTAAACACACAGTCCTTGCCACGCACGATACTCGTCACGAGGTCGCCTTCCTGGTCGGTATAGGCCACACCCTGCTTGTCGATCACGGCCTGGGCAGATGCGGAGAGATCCTGCCACACAGTATCCAGACAATCCTCGATCTCTCCAATCTCCTCCATCGTCACAGGGGCACCGGCATCGCCCTCCACACAGCACTCGCCCTTGCAGGCGCTGAGGTCACAGCAGAACTTCTCCGTCAGGATTTCCGACGAGAGCAGTACGTTGCCAACTTGAATGATGGGAGGTATTACCATACAATGGGGGCTTGGCCATTCTGCTCAAGATAGGCATTACAGCGCGAGAACTGATGCTGACCGAACCAGCCACCACGATTGGCACTCAGCGGTGAGGGATGGACGCTCTCGAGCACCAGGTTTTTCGTCTTGTCGATCATATATGCCTTGCCGCGGGCATAACCGCCCCAGAGCATATAGACCAGATGTTCGCGATGCGAGGCGAGTGCCTGGATGGCGGCATCCGTGAACTTCTGCCAGCCCAGCGTAGAATGGCTGTTGGCCTGATGGGCGCGCACCGTCAGCGAGGCGTTCAAGAGCAGCACGCCCTGCTCAGCCCAGCGCGTCAGATTACCGCTCTGCGGAATGGGTGTACCGAGGTCGTCCTGAATCTCCTTGAAGATATTCTGCAGCGACGGCGGGAACTGCACCCCGTCCTGCACCGAGAAACTCAGGCCGTGGGCCTGCCCCGGCTCGTGATAGGGATCTTGTCCGATAATCACCACCTTCACCTTGTCAAACGGACACAGGTTGAAGGCATTGAAGATCAGTTTGCCTGGCGGATAGCAGGTAAACTGTGAGTATTCCTGACGAACAGCAGCAGTGAGTCCGACAAAGTATTGCTTGTCGAACTCACCGCTAAGATGTTGTTTCCAACTCTGTTCTATCTGGACATTCATTATTTATTGTCACTGATCAGATTCTCACCCGTCATATCGCTGGGCTGCTCCAAGCCCATGATGTGGAGGATGGAGGGAGCGACATCGGCCAGACGACCGTCCTTCACCGTGGCCGAATTGTTGTTCGTCACATAAATGAACGGCACGGGATTCAGCGAGTGGGCGGTGTTGGGCGTACCGTCGGGGTTGATGGCGTTATCGGCATTACCGTGGTCGGCGATGATGATGGCCTCGTAGTCGTTGGCCTTGGCAGCCTCGATGACCTCACGCACGCAGTTATCCACGGCCCACACGGCCTTGGCGATGGCGTTGTAGACACCCGTATGACCCACCATGTCGCCATTGGCGAAGTTCACCACGATGAAGTCGTACTCCTGGGTGTTGATGGCACCGACGAGTTTGTCTTTCACCTCGTAGGCACTCATCTCCGGCTTCAGGTCGTAGGTAGCCACCTTTGGTGAAGCCACGAGGATACGATCCTCACCCTCGTATGGAGCCTCGCGACCACCGTTGAAGAAGAACGTCACGTGAGCATACTTCTCAGTCTCAGCGGTGTGGAGTTGCTTCAGGCCCTTCTTGCTCAGATATTCGCCCAGCGTATCCTCCACGTTCTCCTTCGGGAAGAGGATGTGAACGCCTGTGAACTTGGCATCGTACGGTGTCATGCAGTAGTACTGCAGACCGGGGATAGTCTTCATGCCCTGCTCCGGCATGTCCTCCTGCGTCAGGGCGATAGTCATCTCCTTGGCACGGTCGTTACGGAAGTTGATGAAGATTACCACGTCGCCCTCCTCGATACAGCCGTTGACGCTGGCATTGTGGATCGGCTTGATGAACTCATCCGTCACACCGTCGTCGTAACTCTCCTGCATGGCCTGAACCATATCGACAGACTGCTTACCAGTGCCCTTGACGATCAGGTCGTAGCCCTCCTTCACGCGCTCCCAGCGCTTGTCGCGGTCCATGGCATAGAAACGTCCAATGATGGAGGCGATGGCAGCATCATTCTTCTCGCAGACATTCTGCACCTGCTCGATGAAGCCCTTACCACTGTGGGGGTCGGTGTCGCGACCGTCCATATAGCAGTGCACGAACACCTGGTTCTTCAGACCGTAAGCCTTACCGATCTCAATCAGTTTGAAGAGGTGGTCGAGGCTGGAGTGCACACCACCGTCAGAGGTCAGACCCATCAGGTGGAGTTTCTTACCATTCTCCTTAGCGTATGTATAGGCAGCCTTTACCTGAGGATTCTCCATGATAGAACCGTCCTTGCAGGCACGGTTGATCTTCACCAGGTCCTGATACACGATGCGGCCTGCACCGATATTGAGGTGACCCACCTCCGAGTTACCCATCTGTCCGTCGGGCAGACCTACGTCCTCACCGCTGGCCTGCAGTTGAGAGTGAGCCGAAGTGGCTGTCAACAAGTCGAGATACGGAGTCGGGGTGTTATAGATCACGTCACCCTTCCCATGCTTACCGATTCCCCATCCGTCGAGAATCATCAAAAGTGCTTTCTTTGCCATTGTCTTATACCTTATTTAATAATAACCTTTTTAGCAGGTGCAAAGGTACAAAAATAATCCGACACAAACAAAGAGACAAAGAGATTAATTATAAAAAAGGTGAAAAATCCACAAAAGGGACTCTTTTTTGTGTCACACGAGGTGCAGGAAGAGGAACCAGGCGACGGGAACCAGCAGCGAGGGCAGCAGGTTGAGCGTCTTGCAGTCCTTCAGGTTCAGCAGGCCGAGGCCGCTTCCAGTGATCATCAGTCCGCCCACGATCAGCAGTTCCGCCATCAGGGCATCGCTCACAGCCGAACTGCTAATCTGCGCTACGAGGTAGAACATGCCCTGCCAGAGGAAGAGCACGGGCGCTGCCAGCACCATGCCGATGCCGTAGGTAGAGGCGAAGATAGTGCTGCTCACGAAGTCGAGCGTGGCATTCGTGAAGAGGAAGGTGTGGTCGCCCTTCAGCGCCGAAATCACAGGTCCCAGCATCGAGAGCGGGCCGATGCAGTAGAGCAGGATCGCCGTGCTGAGCCCGTCGCCCAGACGATTCTCGCCCTGCCCCTTCGAGCGCTTGTTGACGAGCCGCTTGAAGCGCCCGTCGATGTCGAACCATGTGCCGACGACGCCTCCCACGGCCAACGCCACGATGAAGAGCACGGGGTACTGGCTCTTGGGCAGGTTTGTGATGGTGGCATTCAGGCCGATGGCCAGCGAGGCCAGGCCCAGACCCGTGTAGAGCACCTCCTTGTATTGCTCCTTCACGCCCCTGTTCAGCAGCGCTCCGATCAAGGAGCCTGCGATGATGGTGCAGGTGTTAACGATAGTTCCAATCATATAGTCCTTGTGTTGTCTGAAGTCAGAAGTCCAGACTCAGTTGTCCGTCTCCCAACAGGTTATAACTCTTGCGGTGGTAGGGCGTGATGCCATACTGGCGGATGGCCTCGCGGTGTTTCTTCGTGGGGTAGCCTTTGTTCGAGAGCCAGTCGTATTGGGGATATTCCTCTGCCAGACGATTCATATAGTCGTCGCGGTAGGTCTTGGCGAGGATGCTCGCCGCCGCTATCGACAGGTACTTCCCGTCGCCCTTCACGATGGTCGTATGGGGCAGATCCTGATACTTCTTGAAGCGATTGCCATCGACGATGATGGCCTCTGGCCTCACCTGGAGTTGGTCCAGCGCACGGTGCATCGCCAGGATCGAGGCGTTCAGGATATTGATCTTGTCGATCTCCTCAGGCGTGACGATGCCCACGGCCCAGGCTATGGCGTCGCGCTCGATGATTCCGCGCAGTTCGTAGCGCCGCTTCTCCGTGAGTTGCTTCGAGTCGTTGAGCAACTCGTTCTGATAGTCCTCGGGCAGGATTACTGCCGCCGCATAGACACTGCCTGCCAGACAGCCTCTCCCTGCCTCGTCGCATCCGGCCTCGACCTTTCCTTGGTAATAATGACTTGCTAACATAGTGCAAAGATAAGGAATTCCCTTGAATCCACCAAATAATTAATCTTTTTTTCCTCATGGTTCCATATTACAGATATCTGTTATTAAAGTAAAACAAGTTGTTTTGCTGAAATACATGAAGGTTAATGAATGATAAGTGCCGCTTATTTTTCAATAAGTAACTGTTATTCAGCAATAAAGGCCATTCCATGAATGATGAAGGTTGAAAATGATTAAAGAACTATCATTAAAATGTAGGTCTTTTGGAAATGCTCTATTCGGAATTTATTGTAATTTTACAGAAAAATCGGAATAGTATGGCTCAATAGCATTGTCGGCTTGGTGTAGGCGCGGGAGATGCGCAATGGCAAGATGGAGTATATCCAATACGAGGTGGATTTCATTGCCAGCAATGGTACGAATAAGTCCCACCAGTTTGTCATGCAAGGGCGTTGGTAATGGAGAATCGGCATTAGCCTGCCTGCGTACTTCAATAAGCAACTGTTCGCCACTGGCAAGCAAGAACTCATCGAAGGTCATAGGATACATATACATAGAATGTATGCGCCCCACGCCAAAGGTGGGGATATCATCCAGGACAAATTCCAATAATGAGCCAGCGGCAATAACATGAAGCCCGGGCATGTCTTCCTTAAAATAGCGTAATGCCATAATCGCTGCCTGACTTTCTTGTATTTCATCGATAAAAAGCAATGTCTCGTTGGCTATAATAGGAATGCCACACATGGCTGCCATTTGGGGAACAATGCGCTTTACATCCAAGTCTTTCTTGAATAACTCAATGTAGTCTGGCTGTTTTTCAAATTTGCCGAAAAACTAAAAAATCCAAGGAAATAATTCATAGAAAATCGTAAAAATCCAAAGATTTATCGAGCATCAGAACAAGCACCGCTTTTTTC
>JAFUAK010000081.1 GCA_017460765.1 Prevotella sp.
GCGATTTGAATTCCCGTTTTATTTGCTTTTGTGCTTTGTTCTTCGTAACTTCGCAGTGTCAATATCATTTTTGCCTATGAGTGAAGAAGAGAAGAAGCCCAAGAAGAAACGGAAGAAGAAGGAGGATGACGGCGGACAGAAAGAGCACAAGCCCAACTGGCGCGAGACCTACGCCACGAGGAAGGAACTCCGCCAGATGCTCAGCGACAACGTATTCCTGAGGTACAACGTCATCACGGGGCGGCCGGAGTTCCGCGTGCCATTGCAGGATGAGTTCGATGCCGCCAGCAGGGTCTACTACCCCTCGGGACAGTCACCGCTCGAAGAGTGGCGGTCTGCCACATGCTGGTATGCTGTCAGCGACAGGTTCGTCAACTCCCTGATACAACTGATCTCTGAATGGAAGGATGTCAGGGAGCGTGACCTGTGGGGCGTACTCGGCTCAGACTTCGTGCCGCTGTACAATCCCTTTACGGAGTATCTCGGCCGGCTGCCGCCCCCGGCCAAGGACCGCGCCGCCATCTTCGAACTCGCCATGACCGTCACCCTGAAGGGCGGGTCTGACGAGCAGTCCCTCTTCTACCTGTACCTGAGGAAGTGGCTCGTGGGCATGGTGGCCGGATGGGTAGACGAGAACGTGGTGAACGAGATCATCCTGGTGCTCATAGGGCGCCAGGGCATCTACAAGACCAAATGGTTCAACTACCTGCTGCCGCCTGCACTCAGGCCCTACTTCCACAGCAATGCCAACATCGGAAAAATGGGCACAGAAGCGGTGCTCAAACTATCGCGCTATGCCCTGATCTGCTGCGAGGAAATCGACGTGCTGAAGCCTGCGGAGATGAACCGCCTGAAATGGGCCGTCACCACGCTTTTCACGGAGGAGCGGAAGCCATACGCCCATTTCCCCGAAAGGGAGCAGCATGTGGCCACGCTCTGCGGCACAGGCAACAACCTGCAGTTCATCGACGACCAGTCGGGCACGCGCCGCTGGCTGCCCTTCGAGGTGGAGAGCATCGTGAACCCGTATGAGAATCCGATTGATCATGACGCCATCTTCGCCGAGGCCTACGACCTCTACAAGAGTGGCTTCAAGTACTGGTTCGATGACGACGACAAGGAACAGAAGGCACATAACGAGCCCTTCGAGGTGCCCAACCTGGAGAAGGAGCAGATCTTGAGATACTACCGCGTACCTGTGGCCCGTGAGAAGTGCGAGTTCGTCAGTTCAGCGGAGATCTACCAGAACATCTCCTACAACCTCTACCGTGACATCTCCGTCAACAAGATGGGCAGGGTCATGACCGATCTGGGCTTCCGACGAGTCCGCAGGAATGGCCTGTGGGGCTATCTGGTCGTGGCCTATACGCCGGATGAGATCAGGAGCAACAAGACCCTGCTGGCTCGAGAGGAGGATGCTGGAAATGCCGAATTGCCTTGAGGATCCCTCCCGCGTACCGCACGCCCCTGCGCGGTACGCGGGAGAGAGTCCTCAATTAATTCGGAAAATGAAGTAAAAGGAAAAATACAAATAACCTACGTTACCAATTACAAGCCTAATTCAGCGCACCATTCATAGACGGGCTGAATTTTCATTCGATGGCCGTCTTGTTCGATGTCTTCACTCTCATGGTCGGTGAGCAGCAACAGGTTCTCGCATTTTGTTTGTCTGGCAGCAAGCAGCAGACCGTTTATCTCTCGCTTACGTGTCTTTTCGGCCGAGATGTCGTAGGACACTTGTATGGCCTGCATTACCTGATAGCCCTGGCATACCACAAAATCACATTCGCCGGAACGGTCGTTCAAATAGTAGACATCCAGTCCCTCCGCCTTGCATTTCCTGATGAGGTGTATGGCCACGATGGTCTCAAGACGATGCCCCAGATTCTCACCGGCAAACGCATTCTCGCGCTGATCCATCATGGCCACATCAACGGCATAGATCTTTTCCTGCACGGTTCGCAGTTTGCTCTTTTGCGAATACTTTGGTATGCCAATCAGCATATAGGCCTCCTTAAGATACTTCACATAGTTTTTTGCCGTGTGTTCTGACTTGAAATGGAACAGGTTAGCCAGGTCTGTAGTGACCACGATGGCAGGAGAGATGTTGAGCAGATGATGGGCGAGTTGCTCGAAAGCCGACTTGTAGGCTATCTTGTATCTTTGTTCAATGTCACGTTTCAGGATGTTCTCGACAAGAGCGCTGACGTAGCCTTTGTTATCGTCAATGGCCAGCAGTTCTGGGAAACCGCCCTGCTTCAGATATTCGTCGAAAGCCGCCCTGCGGAAGGCTTCTGCCTTTGTCGTCCGTCTATCGGTATCGACCTCCTTCATCGTGCAGAATTCCTTGAAGGAGAAAGGGTATAGCGGTATCTCCTTGTTACGACCGGAAAGGTGCGTGGCTAACTCACCGCTGAGCAACTTGGCATTGGAGCCAGTGATGATGACGTGCATCTTCTTTCTGAGCATACGGTTCACAAACAGGTGCCAGCCCTCCACGTTCTGTATCTCGTCGAGAAACAGGTACTGGAAGTCGCCGTATATCTTATACAGAATCTCCAGGACATCGTTCAGTTGGTTGGCCTGAAGGTCCATCAGCCGTTCGTCGTCGAAGTCGGCGTATGCAAATTTCACCCCTTTGCTTCGCAATGCCTGATAGCAAAGGGTGGACTTGCCGCTTCTTCTGACACCAATGATTACTTGGGCCTGAGTACTCTTGATATCCACAAGCCGCTCTTCCTGCCTGTGGCACAACACCTCGTCCGCTCTCGTCTCCAATTCCTCCTGCTGGTCTGTGAGGATGAATTCCAATGTTCTCTTGTCAATCATATCTGTACGCTTATGCGTGCAAAGTTACAAAGAATTATCGTAAAACGCGATATTTTACATAAAAATACTGCTTCAGAATACGATATTTTGCAAAAACTGACATTTAAAAATGCGATATTTTACATAAGTTATCGATTTTACAATACGAAAATTTGCAAATAACCCACCCTTATTTTCGGATAAGGGTGGGTTATTGCTGAATAAGGCAGGGTTATTGCACAAAAAGAACCGT
Organism: Prevotella sp.; assembly: GCA_017460765.1. Classification (GTDB taxonomy): domain Bacteria; phylum Bacteroidota; class Bacteroidia; order Bacteroidales; family Bacteroidaceae; genus Prevotella. The sequence continues at coordinate 3,062 of JAFUAK010000081.1, forward strand.
CCCTTTTGTGCGCCTTTTGTGCGGGCGGGGATAGTCCTGCATGTAGAGGCGCAACTTGGCCCAGGCTGCGCGCGGGCAGATGGCCGGGAAGTGTAACAAGCAAAATTGATCCACCAATTTTTCGTAATATTAAATCACCAGTTTGATATTTAACTTTCTTTATTGCTCTCATGCTTGAAAATGGTCTTTCTGTTCTCCATTCTGTAGCTTGTTCCCTTCAGGCTGATGACC
>JAFUAK010000082.1 GCA_017460765.1 Prevotella sp.
ACGATGCGCTCATAGCATTCCATACCAGAGTCGGCCTTCACACGGGCCACGAACTGGGTATCACGATACTGGAACTTCCCCGTACCAGGAATCAGCAGCACCCGCTTAAAGTCTATGCATCCTTCATACCATCCTGGACGAACTTCATTCAACCGTACCAGCGCAGGAGCAGCAGGCTTTGTACTCATGCCTTCACCTGTCGGATGTACGGCCTTCTTCTCCTTGAAGTCCTGCATCGTGGCAGCATCGGTCTTAATAATAATGAAATAGACACGCGGATGAATTTTATAACGCTTGGGATAGAACACGTCGCTCGCGGCATATTCACGAATATCTGCCTCCAGCATTGGATTCATCTCAATTTCCTCAATGCCTTGCAGAAAATCAATAGCCTCATCAACTGTGGACACAAGCGTTTCACGGTCAAAATATCGTAAGTATAAATTCATTTGAAAATAGTTGTTTTCCTAAAAAGAGCGGAAAACGGGACTCGGACCCGCGACCCCAACCTTGGCAAGGTTGTGCTCTACCAACTGAGCTATTTCCGCAAAATAATGAATAGAAAGTGAAGAGGAGGAGACTCGAACTCCCACGTCGCAATTGACACTACCCCCTCAAAGTAGCGCGTCTACCAATTCCGCCACCTCTCCAACAAAAATTATTGAAAAAAAAGAGTGCCCAGAACAGGACTCGAACCTGCACGCCTCGCGGCACACGCACCTGAAACGTGCGCGTCTACCAATTCCGCCACCTGGGCATTTTGATGAAGGCCATTCCTTCAGTCTCTCTTTTTTGTTCAATAAATGGAGCGGAAAACGGGACTCGGACCCGCGACCCCAACCTTGGCAAGGTTGTGCTCTACCAACTGAGCTATTTCCGCAATTTTATCCCTTTCAAAGGGGCATTTCTCTAAATGCGAGTGCAAAGGTAATGCTTTTTTCGGAACTGACAAACTTTTCGGGAACTTTTTTTCAAAAAAACTGCTAATCCATCCGATTTTTGTAATCTGAGTAGCCAAATTCACGCAAGATTTCCAGTTCTCCGTCACTATGAAGCATTCCAATGGCGGGATGAGATATCCCATTAAACTGAGTTGTCTTGACTGTCGTATAATGAATCATATCTTCGAAGATTACCTCTTCTCCGACTTGCAGTTCATGGTCAAAACGCCAACATCCCATAAAATCGCCACTCAGACAACTGTTGCCTCCCAGCCGATAACCTTCTTTGTCATCATGCACCGCTCCTTGCACTTCAGGGAAATATGGCATTTCAAGACAATCAGGCATGTGACAAGTAAAACTGACATCAAGAATGGCCGTCCTAATACCCTTGTCCTCCACGATATCGACTACATGTGATACCAGTGGTCCTGTCTGCCAGGCAAAGGCACTGCCGGGCTCCAGGATGACCTTGAGCCAAGGATAGCGACGATGAAAGTCAAGCATCATAGAGATGAGCAATTCCACATCGTAATCCTTGCGCGTCATAAGATGACCGCCGCCGAAGTTAATCCATTTCAGTTGGGGGAACCACTTGGCGAACTTCTCCTCGATATGCACGAGTGTACGCTGAAAAACATCAGCCCCACTCTCACAATGGCAATGACAATGAAAGCCTTCGATGTCCTTCGCCAATTGTTCTGGCAGTTTATCTGCCGTCACACCGAAACGCGTACCTGGGGCACAGGGATTATACAGCAACGTTTCCACCTCCGAGTATTCCGGATTGATGCGGATTCCCAAGGACACATCCTTCGCACGCTGGTGAAAGCGTTCGTATTGCGAGAGGGAATTGAATGTCAAGTGAGATGAACAGCGCACTATCTCATCTATCTCCTCGTCCGTATAAGCAGGCGAGAAGGTATGGGCAAGCGCACCAAACTCCTCGTAGGCGAGGCGGGCTTCAGACAGCGAACTGGCTGTTGTAGCGTGTATATACTCCCTGAAGATGGGAAATGTCTTCCACAGAGCGAAAGCCTTGAAAGCAAGAATGATCTCAATATCGGCTTTCGCCGCAACATCAGCGATCAGCGTGAGGTTGCGGCGAAGTTTATTTTCCTCTATAATATAAATAGGTGTAGCCATCAGTCTTTTTTTAACGGGATGAGGACACTAAAGGTACTACCCTGCCCTTCAACAGACTCTACAGTACAATCACCACCGTTCTTGCGGGCGAAGTCCTGACAAAGTTGCAGACCAAGTCCAGATCCTTCCTCACCACCAGTACCGTACGTGGTTTCTCCCTTGTGGAAAATTGTTCCAAGACGATCGGCGGCAATACCCACACCATGATCGCGAACGCTGACCTTAGCAAAGTCACCCTCCGTACTCATCAGGATTTCAATGGAAGATCCCTCGGGCGAGAACTTGATGGCGTTAGACATAAAGTTACGCACAACCGTCTTCAACATATCGTTGTCTGCATTGACAATCAGCGGCTGATCGGTATGCTGCAGTTCCAGTTTAATGTTCTTGGTCTGGGCAATCATTTCGAAGATATCCACTACACCAGGAATAATGTCGTTCAAATCGAGATCCTGAAGGACGACGTTCAGACGGCCCGTCTGGCTCTTGGTCCACTTCAGAAGGTTATCCAGCAGGTCGTGCACCTCTTCAGATTCCCTATTGGCTTTATCAAGCAATTCGTACAATTCCGGACCTACAACATCCTTCGACACAGAGGCAACCACGAGATTGAGCACCATGCGGATGCTGGCCATAGGCGAACGCAGGTCGTGGGCAATCACGGAGTACATTTTGTCACGATTGTTCAGTGTGGCACGCAACTCGGCATTCTGCTTCTCAATAATACGTTTGGCTGCAACCAGCGAGATCTGCTGCATCACACGCATCACGAGTTCCTCCTTGTTGAAGGGCTTCGTCAGGAAGTCATTGGCACCTACCTGGAAACCATGAACCAAATCCTGCGGCGTATTCAGGGCTGTCAAGAAAATAATGGGGATTTCCTTGGTCTCATCATCTTTCTTCAGGATGACGGCAGTATCAAAACCACTGATATCTGGCATCATCACGTCGAGCAGAATCAAGTCGGGATGTTCCTTCTTGGCCATTTCAATACACGAGGTACCATTATTGGCCGTGCAAACCTGGAATTTTTCATTGGTCAGAAGAATCTTCAGCAACAGAACGTTGCTGACCACATCATCGACAATCAGTATCTTATACTCACTTCGGTTTATTTTTGATTCTAGAGTTTCACCTGCGTCCATTGCTATAGGTTCAGTATTTAATATGCGTCTGCAAAAATAATGCAATAATTTGAATTAACCAAATTATTGCACCATTTTTTCACTCAAAAGGCCTATTCTACTTATATTCTGCTCACGATTTGATGCCTATCTCGTCAAGATTGATGGTACAGAAGGCGTTGATGAATGCACTGGCCAGTCGACTGTTCGTTATCAGCGGCACATTCAGGTCAATGGCTGCGCGACGAATCTTATAGCCGTTGGTCAATTCCCGTTCCGTGAGATTTTTCGGCACGTTGACCACCATATCTATCTCGTGATGATGGAGCATATCCAATGCCTGGGGCTGCTGATCTGGTTCAGAGGGCCAGTGCACCATCGTATTCTCCACCCCATTGTCGGAGAGATACTTTGACGTACCGCCGGTAGCATAGAGTTGATAGCCGTGACTGACGAGCATCCGGGCGGCATCGAGCATCTCAGCCTTTTGCTTCGCTGTACCCGTGGAGAGCAGCACTGTCTTCTTCGGAATCCTGTGGCCCACGGAGAGCATGGCTTTCAGCAAGGCCGTATTCGTATTATCGCCGATACAGCCCACCTCACCCGTCGAGGCCATATCCACACCCAGCACAGGATCGGCCTTCTGCAGGCGGTTGAAGGAGAACTGAGAGGCCTTAATGCCCACGTAGTCGAGATCGAAGAGATTCTTATGCGGTTTCTCTACGGGGAGTCCGAGCATCACCTTCGTCGCCAAGTCGATAAGGTTTAACTTCAGCACCTTCGACACGAATGGGAAGGAACGCGAAGCGCGGAGATTACACTCAATAACGAGAATATCATTATCGCGTGCCATATACTGGATATTGAACGGGCCGTTGATGTGGAGAGCCTTCGCAATCTGGCGCGAGATACGCTTGATCCTCCTTACGGTCTCGACGTACAGTTTCTGCGGGGGGAACTGGATGGTGGCATCGCCGGAGTGAACACCTGCGAACTCGATGTGTTCCGAGATAGCATAGGCTAGGATTTCGCCATCCTTTGCCACAGCATCCATCTCAATCTCCTTGGCATGCTCGATGAACTTCGAGACCACCACGGGGTGATCCTCCGAGACGTTGGCAGCCAACTGTAGGAAGCGGCCCAGTTCCTCACGGTTCGAGCAAACGTTCATTGCCGCACCGGAAAGCACATACGACGGACGCACCAGCACGGGGAACCCTACCCTATCGACAAACTGGTCGATATCCTCCATCGAGGTCAGTGCACTCCATTCTGGCTGGTTCACACCCAATTCATTCAGCATCTGTGAGAACTTCGCGCGGTCTTCAGCACCGTCAATGTCAACGGCCTGCGTACCAAGGATATTCACATGCTGTTCATCGAGATAGACAGCAAGATTGTTCGGAATCTGTCCGCCCGTGGAGACGATCACGCCGTAGGGCTGCTCCAGATCTATAATGTCGAGCACGCGTTCGAAGGTCAGTTCGTCGAAGTAGAGGCGGTCGCACATATCGTAGTCTGTCGAAACAGTTTCAGGGTTATAGTTGATCATCACGCTTCGCCAGCCCTCGCGACGGATGGTGTTCAGCGCCTGAACGCCGCACCAGTCGAACTCCACCGACGAGCCAATGCGATAGGCTCCCGAGCCAAGCACGATGATGCTCTTTTTATCGTTCTCGTATTGGATATCGCCAACCACGCCCGAATAGGTCACGTACAGATAGTTCGTCTGGGCGGGATACTCGGCAGCCAGCGTGTCGATCTGCTTCACAACAGGCAGGATGCCAAGTTGCTTCCTACGGTTACGCACCAGCAGCAGGGCCTCGTGCATCGAGCGCGTCTCACTCTCCAAACCGATGGCGCGGGCAATCTGGAAGTCAGTGAATCCATACACCTTCGCCTCGCGGAGCAGAGCCTCATCCAGCGTGTTAATATTGTACTTCTTTAGTTGTTCGTCAATATCGATGATATGCTTCAACTTATAGAGGAACCACTTGTCAATTTTAGTCAGTTCGTGGATACGGTCGATGGTATATTCTGGCAGGTGCATCGCCTTCGAGATGACGAACACACGCTTGTCCGTCGGTTCCCTCAGCGCCGCGTCGATGTCGGCTATCTGTAGTTCCTTGTTCTCCACGAAGCCGTGCATCCCCTGGCCGATCATGCGGAGTCCCTTCTGCAGCGCCTCCTCGAATGTGCGGCCAATGGCCATAACCTCACCGACGCTCTTCATCGATGAACCGAGTTCCTTGTCGACGCCACGGAACTTCGAAAGGTCCCAGCGCGGGATTTTGCACACCACATAATCAAGCGCTGGCTCGAAGAAGGCACTCGTGGTTTTCGTCACCGAGTTCTTCAGTTCGAAAAGCCCGTAGCCCATACCAAGTTTGGCGGCGACGAAGGCCAGCGGATAGCCCGTTGCCTTCGATGCCAGGGCCGAGGAGCGTGAGAGGCGGGCGTTCACCTCGATCACACGGTAGTCCTCCGACTGCGGGTCGAAGGCATACTGTACATTACACTCACCCACGATACCGATGTGACGGATGATCTTGATGGCCAGCGCACGCAACTTGTGGTACTCCGAGTTCGTCAGTGTCTGCGACGGGGCAATCACAATCGACTCACCCGTATGGATGCCCAGCGGATCGAAGTTCTCCATATTACATACAGTGATGCAGTTGTCATAACGATCGCGCACCACCTCGTACTCTATTTCCTTCCAACCTTTCAGCGACTTCTCTACCAGCACCTGCGGCGAGAAGGCAAAAGCCTTTTCTGCCAACCGGTCGAGTTCCTCCTCGTTGTCGCAGAAACCAGAGCCGAGTCCGCCCAATGCGTAGGCCGCGCGCAGAATCACGGGATAGCCCAGTTCCTTGGCAGCCTTGCGAGCGCTCTCAATGTCTGCGCAGGCCTCGCTCTTGATGGTCTTCACGCCAATCTCGTCGAGTCGCTTCACGAAGAGTTCACGGTCTTCCGTGTCCATGATAGCCTGCACGGGGGTGCCCAGCACCCTGACACCGTACTTCTCCAACACACCGCTCTGATAGAGTTCCACGCCGCAGTTCAACGCAGTCTGTCCGCCGAAGGCCAAGAGGATGCCGTCGGGGCGTTCCTTCTCAATCACACGTTCCACAAAGTAGGGCTGAACAGGCAGGAAGTAGATTTCATCGGCCACACCCTCCGATGTTTGCACCGTGGCGATGTTCGGATTGATCAGCACCGTCTTCACGCCCTCCTCTCGAAGGGCTTTCAGGGCCTGCGAGCCACTGTAGTCAAATTCGCCGGCTTCACCGATCTTCAATGCGCCTGAGCCAAGCAACAGGACTTTCTTGATATTCTGGTCTTTCATAACGTCTCAATAAAACGGTCAAACATAAATTCTGTATCCACGGGACCCGAGCAGGCTTCAGGATGGAACTGGCTTGAGAACCAGGGATTGGAGATATGACGGATGCCCTCATTCGAACCGTCGTTCATATTCAAGAACAGTTCGCGCCAGTCGTTGCCCAGCGTGGCAGCATCCACTGCATAGCCGTGATTCTGCGAGGTCACATAACAGCGATTCGTACCAACTTCGCGCACGGGCTGGTTATGCGAGCGGTGGCCGTATTTCAGTTTGTAAATCGTGGCCCCGCTCGCCTTGGCGAGCAACTGATTACCCATACAGATACCGCAGATGGGCTTGCGCGACTGTGACATCTGTTTCTTCAGGATCTCCACGGCCTCCACACACCTGTCAGGATCGCCAGGACCATTAGCAAGGAACAGACCATCGAACGCCATTCCCGTATAGTCGTAGTTCCAGGGCACACGGATCACCTCGACACCACGATTAATCAGACACCTTATTATATTATTCTTCACCCCACAGTCCACAAGCACCACTTTCCGGCCCGCACCCTCGTTATATCGGATCACATTCTTGCAACTAACGCGCTCAACCCAATTGATAGCCCCATAGTCCAGTCCTGTTTGTTGCTGTGACACAGCAACAGACTTAACGCCCTCAAACTCTAGCCTCCCCATCATCACACCGTGCTCGCGAAGCAATTTCGTCAACTGTCGCGTATCGATGCCCGTCACACCAGGCACCTGCTCACGTTTCAGCCAGTCGGCCAGACTTTCCTTCGCATTCCAATGGGAATAGGCCTCACTGTAGTCGCTCACGATGATGGCCGAGGCATAGATTTTGTCGCTCTCCATAAAGGTGGCGATGCCGTTCTTCTCAATCATGAACGGCGGCACACCGTAGTTACCCACCAACGGATAGGTAAGCGTCATCAACTGTCCGGCATAACTCGGATCTGTCAGACTCTCGGGATAACCCATCATGGCCGTGTTGAACACAACTTCACCTGCCACAGGCTTCTCATAGCCGAAACTTTTTCCTTTGAATGTTGTCCCGTCTTGCAGGACCAGTGTCACATCTTTCATCTTTCTATCTTATTATAAAAAAATGAGGAATGACGATTATTCCTCATTCCTCATTTATTCAACGGTTACTGACTTTGCCAGGTTCCTGGGTTGGTCAACGTTCTTACCTTTGCAGACAGCCACGTGATAAGCCAACAACTGGAGGGGGATGGTAGCCACCAGCGGCTCCAGACACTCCTGCACGTCGGGCAACTCTATCACCTCGTCGGCAATCTTTGAGATGGTGTCGTCACCTTTCGAGACGAGGGCGATGACCTTACCCTGACGGGCCTTGATCTCCTGAATGTTCGACAGTACCTTCTCATACATTGCATTATGTGTGGCGATGACCACTACAGGCATATCCGAATCGATCAGTGCAATCGGACCATGCTTCATTTCTGCGGCAGGATAACCCTCGGCATGGATATAGGAGATTTCCTTCAACTTCAGCGCACCTTCCAGGGCTACGGGATAGGAGAATCCACGACCCAAGTAGAGGAAGTTATGTGCGTATGTAAAGGTACGCGCGAGGTCGGCCACCTTATCATTCGTCTGCAGCACCTCGCGAATCTTCACAGGTATCTCACTCAGTCCCTTTACGATCTTCAGGTACTCGTCGCGGGCCACGGTTCCCTTCGCCTCAGCCAGTGCCAAAGCAAACATCGTGAGCACCGTCACCTGACCCGTAAAGGCCTTCGTCGAGGCCACACCGATCTCAGGACCCACGTGAATATAGGTACCCGTGTTCGTGGCACGGGGTATCGACGAACCAATGGCGTTGCAGATACCGTAGATAAAGGCACCCTTCTGCTTGGCCAACTGTACGGCGGCCAGCGTGTCGGCCGTCTCACCGCTCTGTGAGATGGCAATCACCACATCGTCTTTCGTCACCACAGGATTCCTGTAGCGGAACTCAGAGGCGTACTCCACTTCAACAGGAATACGACAAAGAGTCTCAATGATTTGCTTTCCGATCAATCCTGCATGCCAAGAAGTACCACAGGCCACAATCACGATGCGCTTCGCACTCAACAACTGACGGCGATAATCAATTAAGGCCGAGAGCGTTACGTGGTCAGCCTCAACATTCACGCGACCACGCATGCAGTTCGTAAGACATTCAGGCTGCTCGAAGATTTCCTTCAACATGAAATGCGGATAGCCACCCTTTTCAATCTGACCGAGGTTGATGTCGACTGTCTTCACCGTCAGTTCCTGCTCCTCTCCAAGAATGCTTACCACCTTCAGTTCCTCACCACGACGGATTACAGCGATATTGCCATCCTCCAGATACACCACCTTATCAGTATATTCCACAATCGGACTGGCATCCGATCCCAGGAAGAATTCATCTTTGCCGATGCCCACCACCAACGGACTCTGCTTGCGGGCAGCGATAATCTGGTCGGGATCACGCTTGTCGAGCACAGCAATGGCATAAGCACCGATCACTTGATAGAGCGCTACCTGTACGGCCGTCAACAGGTCGAGTTGCTTATGCTCTTTTATATATTCAATCAATTGCACCAGCACCTCCGTATCCGTATCACTCACGAAGTGCACGCCCTTGGCCTGCAATTTCTCCTTCAAATCAGCATAGTTCTCGATGATTCCGTTATGGATGATGGCCAGGTTCTTAGACTCTGAATAGTGTGGGTGGGCATTCACCGACGAAGGTTCACCATGCGTAGCCCAGCGGGTATGTGCGATACCGACGGAACCCTTCACATTCTTGTCATTACAAAAGTCTACCAGATTATCGACCTTTCCCTTTGTCTTATAGACGTTCAACTTATCATCGTCGTTAATCAATGCCACTCCGGCGCTGTCGTAACCACGATACTCCAGTCTTCTAAGACCCTTGATCAATATGGGAAAAGCCTCCTTATTTCCAATGTATCCTACAATTCCGCACATATAGTTTAAGCATGTTTGTGTCTAATCGGCTGCAAAATTACATCTTTTTCGTCTTTTACGCAAATTTTTACCATGATTTTTATGTTTCGTGTTAGAAAAAAGAAAGCCCACCGAAACTATACGATGGGCTTTCTTGCGGTGCGTACGAGATTCGAACTCGTGACCTCCTGCGTGACAGGCAGGCATTCTAACCTACTGAACTAACGCACCAGTTTGGAGCGAATGAGAAAAATGCGGTGCGTACGAGATTCGAACTCGTGACCTCCTGCGTGACAGGCAGGCATTCTAACCTACTGAACTAACGCACCAGAAAGCGCCTCTTTCTTATTAGCGGGTGCAAAGGTACGATAAATTCCCGAAACCGCAAAACTTTTTCTTGTTTTTTTTGTCTGTCGTGTTCAAAAAAGACTAAAACACGCGCTGCATAAGCACGGCATCATGGTATTCGCGTCCGTCGTAGAGCCAGTCACAGATAACGGCGGACTGCTTGTAGCCCTGCTTAAGGAACAGACTGAGAGAGGCTTTGTTGGTGACGTCGACAAAGGCAAAGAGTTGATGTAGATGAAGAATGTTGAGGGCGTAGGCAGAGATAGCCTCAACGACGCTGCTACCGTAACCTTGACGACGGAAGGCATCGAGGATGATAAGACCCACCTCGGCGCGACGATTCTGGGGGTCAAAGTTAACGATATCGACAATGCCGACAATCTCGCCAGAGTGGTTCTCGACCATCATACGCACCTGACGGTCAACGTAGATGTCATCGGCAGCGTTAGCAATATAGTCATGCAGGGTATAGCGCGAATAGGGGACGTTTGTGGTGCCTACGTTCCATAACTTGACGTCGTTCTCGATGCGGTAGAGTAAGTCGAGGTCTTCGGGCTCAATAGCCCTGAGGCGTACTTCGGGAGATTTTTCGTTCATAAATGGAGTTTTTTGCGGAGCAGGTCGCTCAGAGCAATGCCTGCACAGAAATAGATGGCCAGTTTGACAGGCATGGTGTAGAAGATGCTCAGGTGCCCATAGTGCTTGCGGAAGAAGATGAGCATGGCCTGATAGAAGATATGAACGTAGCGGTAGTCGCTCTTCTGGGTAGACTTGCCCTTGTAGTGAACGATCGGGTACGGCAGATACCAGTTCTGCCAGCCGCCCTTCAGAAGACGATAGGAAAGATCGATGTCCTCGCCGTACATGAAGAAGTCCTCGTCGAGCAGGCCGATCTCATCGAGGGCATTGCGGCGCAGCATGCAGAAGGCACCGCTAATGACCTCTATCTGCGAAGGTTTGTCCCAAGGGAGATGGCTCATGTAGTAACGCTTCGTGAAACCCAGCATCTTCAGGCACGACACCCAGGGCGTGGGCAGGGCGCGACGCGATTCAGGAGCGAGCGTGCCGTCAGCATTGTGCATCATCACCCCTGCCCCTCCAGCCTGCGGATGGGCATCCATAAAATCGAGTGCCTGTCGAAGCGTTGACCCTCCCACCACGGTATCGGGGTTAAGCAGCAAGACATAGTCACCTGCGGCCTGACGGATGGCGATATTGTTTGCACGGGCGAAGCCCAGATTCTCCTGATTGGCAATCATCTTCACCCAGGGATAACGACGGCTTATAACCTCAACGGTATCGTCGGACGAGGCGTTGTCGACGACAAATACCTCTACAACGATACCCTCTGCGGCTTTCTGCACGCTGTCTAGACACTCCTCGACATAAGTGCACACATTGTAACTGACAATGACGATGGACAGTTTCATGCGGTTTCCTCCTCAGTAGTCTCGGCGACACATCGGCTCATCGAGGGCCACACGAACGGCAGACAAAGCAGTTGGATAATGGCCAGATAGCCGAAGGTTGGCGAGAGATACATATAATATAAATAGGTGTTGCAGAACATTTGCCCCTCGAGGAGCGCCAGACGGAGTAGCCCCCATTTCAGGAGGGCGGGCGCCTGCAGCGTCACCAGTTCATGGTGAATGGACTTGAACTTGAAAAGACGGAGGGCAAGAAACACGCCTGCAAGCGTAGTGAGTTCCATCACTGTAGCAGCGAGGAATTCGGTCTGATGGTCATCTGCCAGAGAGCCACCAATAAGAACATCCGTCTCATGGAGCACAGCCAAAAGCAGAGCCAGCACCAATAAGCCGACAAAAGTGGTCATCAAAATCTTCTGAGTCTTCTTCATATCTGTTTATCCTTCGAATAATGTACGATTCTGGATGGAGCGGCCGAGTGTCACCTCATCCGTGTATTCCAACTCATTGCCCACGGCGACGCCTCGTGCAATAACGCTAACCTTGACAGCATATGGCGCGAGTTTACGGTATATATAGAAGTTGGTAGTGTCGCCCTCCATCGTGGGACTCAAGGCAAGAATCACCTCCTTGATGTTGCCCTCAGCCACGCGCTGCACCAGCGAGTCGATCTCAATGTCGCTGGGACCAAGGCCATCCATCGGCGATATAATGCCGCCCAGCACATGGTAGAGCCCATGGTACTGCTGGGTGTTCTCAATAGCCATCACGTCTTGAATGTTCTCCACCACACAGACGGTAGAGGCATCTCGACGGGAATCAGAACAGATGGGACAGACGTCGGAGTCGCTGATGTTGTGGCACATGCGACAGTATTTCACCTCATGCTTCAACCTATGAACTGCCTCTGCAAACTGCTCTACGTCAGAATCCTCCTGACGGAGCATCCAGAGCACCAGTCTCAGAGCCGTCTTTCGCCCGATGCCAGGAAGTTTGGAGAACTCCGAGACGGCTTTCTCCAACAGTTGCGAGGGGTATTGCTGCTGTATCATCTATTCTCTCAATTTTTAGTCTCTTAATTCTCAATCTCGGAAAGTTCCAGCCAGCGCATGGTCTTCTCGTCGAGTTCGTCCTTTAGAAGCGGCATGCGCTTACTTTTCTCCGTGAGTTCGTCGAGAGAGAGGGTACCGCTACAGAGGGCTGTTTCCAACTGGCGCTGTTCTTCTTCAAGGGCAGCAATTTCCTTCTCCAATTGTTCGAACTCACGTTTTTCCTTGTATGTAAGTCTTCGTCTGGAAGGATTCAGTTCCTTGGGGCCTCTCGTATCCTTGGCTACCTTTGTTTCCTTCGCAGTTGGTTCTTTCGGCTGTAAAGCGAGCCACTGGCGGTATTGGGTGTAATTGCCAGGGAAGTCCTTGATATCACCCTCACCCCTGAACACGAGCAGATGATCTACCACCTTATCCATGAAGTAGCGATCATGACTTACAACAATGACACAGCCAGGAAAGTCCTGCAGGTATTCCTCAAGAATCTGTAGTGTAACTATGTCGAGATCGTTGGTCGGCTCGTCGAGCACAAGGAAGTTTGGATTCTTCATCAACACCGTACAGAGGTAGAGTTTGCGGCGCTCGCCTCCGCTAAGTTTGTAGACGTAGTTGTGTTGCTGCTCTGGTGTGAAGAGGAAGTACTGAAGGAATTGCGATACCGTAAAGTGCTTACCACCACCCATATCGATGTATTCGGCAATGTCCTTTACCACGTCGATGACCTTCTGCTGTTCATCGAACTGCAGGCCCTCCTGAGAGAAATAGCCGAAGCGCACGGTGTCGCCAATATCAAAGCGTCCGCCATCAAGCGGTTCCTGCCCAAGGAGCATGCGGATAAAGGTGGTCTTTCCTGTACCGTTATTACCCACGATACCCATCTTTTCAAAGCGAGAAAAGTTATAGTAGAAGTCCTTCAGGATTACCTTGTTGCCAAAGGCCTTTGAAACGTACTGGCACTCGAATATCTTGGAGCCGATGTAGACATTGCTCGACTTGAGGCGCAACTGCCGCTCCTCGATGCGCTGCTTGGCTACTTTCTCAAGTTCGTAGAAGGCCTCTTCACGATAGCGGGCCTTATGACCACGGGCTTGCGGCATGCGACGCATCCATTCCAGTTCCGTACGGTAGAGGTTGTTCGCACGGGCAATCTCTGCACGGCGGTTGTCAATACGCTCCTGGCGTTTCTCTAGATAGTAACTGTAGTTACCGCGGTAGGTGTAGATGGTCTGGTCATCAAGTTCGAGTATGACGGAACATACGCGATCAAGGAAAAAGCGGTCATGGGTGACCATCAGGAGTGTCTTGTTGCCACGTTTCAGAAAGCCTTCCAGCCACTCTATCATTTCTAGGTCAAGATGGTTGGTAGGCTCATCGAGAATAAGCAGGTCGGGATCGGTAATAAGTACGTTGGCAAGCGCCACGCGTTTCTGCTGGCCTCCACTCAACTGCTTCATCGGTTGCTGAAGGTCATGGATTTTCAATTGCGTAAGAATCTGCTTGGCCTTGAGCACCTTCTCCTCCTCGCCTTCGTGGTTAAAGCAGGCATCGAGCACGCTTTCATTTGGGTCGAAGACAGGCGACTGCTCAAGCATGCCCACCTTCAGGTCGCGACGGAAAACGATCTCGCCAGAGTCGTAACCTTCCTTGCCTGATAGCACGGACAGCAATGTGGACTTTCCAGTACCGTTCTTGGCAATCAGTCCTACCTTCTGTCCTTCGGCGATGGAAAAACTGATATCCTCAAACAGCACCAGAGAGCCAAACGATTTCGTAAGTTGCTGTACGTCGAGATATGGTGTATCCTTTGCCATCCTGTACCTATGCTTTCAGACTTTTGTTAATTTGCTCAATGTAACCGAGCACCTCATCGCGCCCCTGCTTCTTCTCTGAAGAGGTGACAAACATAGGAGGCAATTCCTCCCACGTTTCAGCGAGTACCTTCTGATAAGCCTCTACGTTCTGGCGTACCTTCGTGGGAGACAATTTGTCGGCCTTCGTGAACACGATGGCAAAGGGCACGCTACTCGCTCCCAGCCACTGGATGAACTCAAGGTCTATCTTCTGGGGTTCCAGTCGTACATCGACCAGCAGGAAGACGTTCACCAACTGCTGGCGCTGCAGGATATAGCCGTTGATCATCTGCTCGAGCCTCTGCAACTCTTTCTTGGAGCGCTTGGCAAAGCCATAACCGGGCAGGTCGACAAGATACCACTCATTATTAATAATAAAATGATTGATCAGCAACGTCTTCCCTGGCGTGGCTGAAGTCTTGGCAAGTTTGCGGTTGTTCGTCAGCATGTTGATCAGGCTCGACTTGCCCACATTGGAACGGCCGATAAAGGCATATTCAGGCTTGTTATCCTTGGGGCACATCGACTCCATGGGTGCGCTGAGAACAAATTCTGCTTTATTGATTTCCATTATTATTTCCTTGATTTCGGCTGCAAAGGTACAAAATTTATTTGGAAACATTTGGTGAATTGAAAAATAATACGTACCTTTGCATCGTTTTTCAAAACATTGCTTCCGTTCGCGAAGCAATTCCTTCATATTTTTTCAATCTAAAAGGTAGAATTTATATACCCATATTATGTATACAAAAGAAGAATTAGAAACTATGGAGATACCCCAGTTGATGGGTATCGCCAACGAATTGGGAGTCAGCGTGTCGCAGGACAGTGCCCTAGAGGACGTGATCTATGCCATCATTGACAAGGCCGCCGAAGACAGTGCACAGGCTACTGACGATACTCCCAAACGCAAGAGAACACGCATTGCGAAGAAAGACACAAGCAAAGTCTACACCGTGAAGGGCCAGGATGGAGAAAATCTGGACAGCAAGAGCAACCGCACGAGGAAGAAGAAGGCCGATACGCCCTCGCTCTTCTCCGATACGCCACTGCCTGCCCCTATTGAGGAGGAAGAAACTGCATCCGAAGTTACTACAGAAGAGGAGGAAAAGCCCAAACGCCGTGGACGCAAGTCTAAGGCTACAGAAGATTCCACTGAAGAACCCGTAACTGAACCGACAGATCAGCAGGTATTGGATGACATCATCCCAGAAGCAGCCGAATTGACAGACACAGAAGAGGATAATGATGTGGAGACAGCCAACGCCATGCAGATGCTGCGCGAGAAAATGGCCAGCCGCAAGGAAGAAGAGCCCAAACTGGATGACTTTGTCGACGAGGATGGTGTTTGGAGTGGTGATCCCGGTGACGGTACGGATTTCATCACTGTGCTGGATATTCCCATTGAGGACCATGAGGCCATCCCTACCCTTGACATCTTCGACCGTCCAACGGCCCAGCAGGCGGAGACAGAGCCTGCCCTTGTCAAGGAACAGGGTGCATCACCCAAATACGACTTCGGTGACTTTATTAGCGGCAACGGCGTTTTGGAGTGCCTTACTGACGGCTACGGATTCCTGCGCAGTTCGGACTATAACTATTTGTCATCACCCGATGATATTTACGTGTCGCCCCAGCAAATCAAGAAATACGGGCTCAAGACGGGTGACGTCGTAGAGTGCACGGTACGTCCACCTCATGAGAACGAAAAATACTTCGCCCTGTCGACAGTGAAGAGCATCAACGGACGCGAGCCTTCGGAAGTGCGTGACCGCGTGGCCTTCGAGCATCTGACGCCACTCTTCCCAGAAGAGAAGTTCAACCTCTGCGGCGACAAAGCCACCGTGAACCCAAGCGTACGCATAGTAGACCTCTTCTCGCCTATTGGCAAGGGACAGCGCGCACTGATTGTTGCCCAGCCCAAGACGGGTAAGACCGTGCTGATGAAAGACATCGCCAACGCCATTGCAGCCAACCACCCTGAGGCTTATATCATGATGCTGCTCATCGATGAGCGCCCTGAAGAGGTGACCGACATGGCACGTACTGTGAATGCAGAGGTAATTGCCTCGACCTTCGACGAGCCGGCAGACCGTCACGTAAAGATTGCAGGCATCGTGCTTGAAAAGGCCAAGCGTATGGTTGAATGTGGACACGACGTAGTCATCTTCCTCGACTCCATCACGCGACTGGCACGCGCCTACAATACGACGGCTCCAGCCTCTGGTAAGGTATTGACCGGTGGTGTGGATTCCAACGCACTACAGAAGCCGAAGCGCTTCTTCGGTGCAGCACGTAACATCGAGGGAGGCGGGTCGCTGACGATCATTGCCACAGCACTCGTGGATACGGGTTCAAAGATGGATGAGGTGATCTTTGAGGAGTTCAAGGGTACGGGTAACTCAGAAATCCAATTGAATCGCCAACTCTCGAACAAGCGCATCTTCCCTGCCATCGATTTGGTGTTGTCGTCTACACGTCGCGACGATCTTCTGCACGATACCACTACACTGAACCGCATGTGGATTATCCGCAAATTCATCGCAGAGATGACACCTGTGGAGGCAATGAATACCGTGCGCGACAGACTAGTACAGTCACGCAATAACGAGGAATTCCTCATGTCAATGAACGGATAAAATTAACCCCCGCCAAGTTGGCGGGGGTTAATTTTATGGGTTAATCCTATTATTTGTTCACCTGAAATTTCGTATCACCGTCCTTGAAGAAGGCATTGATTTGCTTGGCAGCGGCGATACCAGCATTGATGTTGGCCTCGGCTGTCTGGGCACCCATTTTCTTAGGCGTCGAGAAATAGCGGCCTTCGAACTTCTGGAAGTCCTCGTTAGCATCTGGCATAATGTCCGTGACGAACTTCAGATCCTCACGCTCTGCCATCAGTTTCAACAGTTCTGGCTCGTTGATGACTTCCTTACGGGCTGTATTCACCAACACACCACCCTTCTTCAGTTTACCAACCAATGCATAGTTGATGCTCTGCTTGGTCTCAGGCGTTGCTGGAATATGGAGCGAAACAACATCACAGGTCTCGAAGAGGGTCTCCTGATTAGCGACAGCGTGAACACCTGCTTTCTCAATGACCTCTGCAGGGCAGTAAGCATCAAAGGCATAGACATCCATACCAAATCCCTTTGCGATGCGAGCCACATTGCGGCCTACGTTTCCGAAAGCAAGGATACCCAGTTTCTTACCAAGCAACTCAGAGCCGCTCTTGCCATTGTAGAAACCACGGACGGCCATCACCAGCAGACCAAACACTAGTTCTGCAACGGCATTGGCATTCTGACCAGGAGTATTCTCGGCTACGACATTGTGAGCAGATGCTGCGGCGAGATCGATGTTGTCATAACCAGCACCGGCACGAACGACAATCTTCAATTGCTTGGCAGCGTCGAGCACCTCGGCGTCGACCTTGTCAGAGCGAATGATCATGGCATCGGCATCCTTCACTGCATCCAATAACTGAGTCTTCTCCGTATATTTCTCAAGAAGAATGAGTTCATTACCTGCTGCCTCAATCTCTGTCCTAATACCATCCACAGCAGCGGCTGCGAAAGGCTTTTCTGTTGCAACTAATACTTTCATATACCTTATTATATATTAATGATTAGCCTCAAATTCCTTCATGCAAGCGACAAGTGCATTGACACCCTCAATGGTCTGGGCGTTGTAACAAGAAGCACGGAAACCACCAACAGAACGGTGACCCTTCACGCCGACCATACCCTTTGAAACTGCGAAATCCAGGAAATTCTTCTCAAGTTCCTTATACTCAGGAGCCATAACGAAACAGAGGTTCATCAGTGAGCGATCCTCTTCTTTAGCAGTACCTACGAACATCTTGTTGCGGTCAATCTCACCATAGACAATCTCCGCACGCTGCTTGGCCAGTTTGTCCATAGCCTCGACACCACCTTGAGCCTTGATCCAACGGAGGTTTTCGAGAGCACAGTAAATGGGTACTACAGGAGGAGTATTGAACATTGAGCCCTTCTCAACATGTGTGCGATAGTCGAGCATGGTGGGAATCTCACGAGGAGCACGACCCAGTTTCTCATCCTTCAGGATAATAATTGTCACACCAGCCATAGCAAGATTCTTCTGAGCACCAGCATAGATAGCATCATACTTAGAAACATCGACTGGTCGGCTCATGATATCTGATGACATATCAGCAATCAGAGGAACGTTGACATCAAGATCTTTACGAATCTCCGTACCATAGATTGTATTATTGGTGGTGATATGCAGATAGTCGGCATCTGCAGGAACAGTCCAGTCCTTCGGAATAAAAGTATAGTTGGCGTCAGCAGAAGAAGCAACTTCTACAACGTCACCGAAAAGTTTTGCTTCCTTCATGGCCTTCTTTGCCCATACACCAGTATTCAGATAGGCAGCCTTCTTAATCAGGAAGTTGAAAGGAATCATGCAGAACTCCAGACTGGCACCACCGCCAAGGAAGATCACTGAATAGCCCTCGGGAATGTCGAGCAATTCCTTTACGAGAGCCACAGCCTCGTCGACCACAGGCTGGAAATCCTTTGCACGGTGGCTGATCTCCATCAGAGAAAGACCAGAACCATTGAAATCAAGACACTGTTGAGCGGTCTTCTCAATTACTTCGCGAGGAAGCATTGAGGGACCTGCGTTAAAGTTGTACTTCTTCATTTTTTGATTGTTATTTTATGGGTTTTACTAATCCGTTTATGAAAAACGCTGCGAAATTACACTTTTTATTTCATTCGGCCAAATATTTGAGCATAAATTCACAAAATTATTCATTTTTCTTTCATTTTGTCAAGTCCGCTTAACAAAATACTACACGTTCATCTACCCTTCCTGCTCTTTGAAGATGTCCTTGACCTCGTCAATTTCCTCTTCGTCAAACCATTTGGCGAGTTTCTCTTTGGCCTGCTCGACAATAGAGGGGTCAATATCTGTCCACACCCTTTTCAACACATACATCAACACGGCAAAGTCATCGGTAAGGCCTGCAATGGGAATGGCATCAGGAATCACATCAAGCGGACTAATCATGTAGCCAAGGGCACCAATGATGATGGCCTTGTCGGTTTTGCTTACATGATCGCTCTGGAGGGTATAATACAGGATGAGGGCAGCATAAACCAGTTTGGCTCCTGCTCTTTTGGCGATACGCGAGATCTTCTCCACAAATTCTGACTGAGAGAATTTGTTGGCATAACTCATAAAATCGGGTAATTCCATAATTCTTGTGGTTAAGTTTATTTTCTAATTCTGATAATTCTAATTCCAGTATGAGAGGGATGCTTCTGAAGGTACTGATAAAGCGTCATTGGCTCTTCGATAACTTTCTTGTGCAACTGGGAGGCATTCAGGAGATGCAATTCGCCATTTTTCCATACGGCGAATCCGAGGTGAGCGATATCAAGGCCTTTCTTATTTGACGTAATGGCAATGATGTCGCCATCTACCACTACATTCCTCATAAGGGCGGTATTCTTCAAAGATTGCTTGGGGATATAACGAAAACGGCCTCCCGTTATCTGCTTCTCCATCTGGCGGATGGCTGATACATACTCAGGATGCTGACGTAGAGCCTTATAACTCTCTGGATGCCGACTCATGAAGTTGACATTAACAGCCTGTACAGCAGAAAATGGTGGATCAGGATTCTGTACTTCTTTCACAATACCAGCCTTGGTATTGACCGTAATCCATTCAGTAAAATAATGGATACGACTTGTGTAATTTTCGATTTGCCCATCGCGATACCGTACACTCTTTAAGGCATCCAAATAATCTTGCCAGGTATAGGAACGATGGTAAACACAGAGTGTCAGTGCGGTCACCGTCTCTACAAAGGTCGTACAGTCCAACTGACGCGTGTTAACCACCAGTTTCTCGTTCTTATTGATCTCCAGCGTATGGGCCATATAAGGTACACCCAGGAACTTTCTGGCCAAAAACAATGAGATATTGACTGTTCTTGCCTGATGACGGGCCTCATCGAGCAATTTGCAAATAGTCATGCTGTCTGCTGACAGATAGGAGACATTATCTTTCCGGCCAATCGCATCTATTGGCAAAATCGGCCATAACGCAATGAATAACAAAAATATACTTCTCATTTCTTCCTGTATTTCTTCTTTAGCACGAAATTATAACCTATATAAGCATTAAGCGACCCGTAAACATTATTCGCCTTAAAACGGGAAGTGTGGTAATTATTTGTCCGAAATATAGCACTGGCCCCAGCATACCATCGCGAGTTATTATAGACCAAAGCGAAACGACCAATGGCATCCGGATTCACCTTCCCGATATCAAAACCTTTTTTCTCATCCGCCATACGGCCGTAACTGGTTTTGTAGGACACTGCCACCTGGCCACTGGCACAAAAAAGCCAGTTCTTGGCAAATACCCAGTTGTAGGCATAGCCTGCGGAAAGCATGAAATCATTGTATTTGATACTGTTAAACAGCATACCACTATCAAGTTTCACTTCCTGCCCTGAAGGTATCCGTTCGTTGAGGGCCTCCTGTAGCGCTGTATAGTCGAGGTCGAGCGTGTTGCTTGTATAACCCGCACCTGCCAACCAAGATCCACAACTGATTGTCTGGCAGGTAGATTGGCTAAAGGCAGCAGGATAGGAGAAATGTCCATGGTTGAAGATATAATAGGCACTCACCCCCGTAATACCCACATTCACGCCTGCAAATGGTATTCCTTCAAATATATCATCATTCATATCATAGTCTAATTTTACATCCCGTATTTTATAGTCACGGCCTGAACGACGGTAATAGATATCTACACCTATCTGAGAAGAGTAAATACTTAGATCAAACTCTTTCCGTAGACCACCGCCTTTGAAATTCAGATTCTTAATATCAAAGGTATATCCAAGGAATATCCATCGCCACCCAAAATAAGGTCCAACTTTCGTTAACCCGTCTGGAGCCAACCTGATACTCTGCTGATTACTTCTGAGCACAAAGTTTTCAAAAGTGCGTGTCGCCTGCAGCATAACAGTGAATTCATAGTGCTGAGGTTCTATATATTTATCCTCTGTCCTGTCAAAGCCTCGGATTGTCTGGCGTATCTTACTGAGTTCTTTTGTTCTCAGTGTATCGGATGGGAAGTCTTTTATGACCACCACTCTACCCTCGCTATTTACGTCGGTAACGAAGACGAACAGCAGAAGCAACACCCTCAACAGTTTTTCCACAAGTCTCAGAACTTATTTAATATACGATCCATGACCCAGTTGACTGGTGTGGCAGACACACTCGTACAAGTACAAATGCCAAGTCCCTGTAAATGCTCTATCACGTTCTTTATCAGCGGATATTGTACATAAGGAGGATTAGGTACCGTTATGTTCTCATCTCCCAGACTTGTCTGTAGCCGGATGGGCTTGTAATCGAATACAGAGAAACTAACCTGTCCCTCCGTACCGATAATCTCAATACAATCCTCCCGAGCACTCTCATGAGCCAAATAACACCAAGAACCACTGCCTGGCAAACCATTTTCGAAACGGAAACAAGCACTTACGGAATCTTCAGCCTCATAGAGACCTCCCCTATTTGCACAAATGCCACGCGCCTCCAGAATAACTCCAAACATATCCTGTAACAGATCTAATTGATGGGGTGCCATATCATAGAAATAACCGCCTCCTGCAATTTCAGGCTGTAAGCGCCATGGCAATGGACGCCCGTTCTTCAGGGCCTCCGCATCAGAGGCTCTTAGAGGTTCTGTATAACGTATCTGCACATTTAGCACCTTGCCAATCTGTCCACTCTTGACAATCTCTTTCACTTTTTGGAAATAGGGTAGATAACGACGGTAATAGGCTACAAAACAAGGAACCCCTGTCTGTTCTGAAATTCGATTGATACGGGCACAATCCTCATAACTACCAGCCAATGGCTTCTCTACATAAACAGGTTTACCTGTTTTCATGGCCATAATTGCGTAAGTAGCATGACTTGATGGCGGTGTCGCTACGTAAATAGCATTGACATCTGGATCATCTATCAGTTCCTGTGCATCTGTATACCATTTCCGAATGCCATGCGTTACAGCATAGGTACGGGCCCGCTGTTCAGATCGGCTCATCACAGCCTCCACACAGGAACCTTCTACCTCACTGAAGGCCGGGCCACTTTTCTTCTCCGTCACTTCACCACAACCGATGAATCCCCATCTCAATTGCTTCATATTCTCTAATTTGTCGGCAAAGTTACGAAAAAAG
>JAFUAK010000083.1 GCA_017460765.1 Prevotella sp.
CACTTTTGACATTTAGGGATTGAATCATTCAGAATGGATAAGTAGATTATAAGTTTATTTAATATTAAATTAATATATATTATAATATATATAAATTATATAATATTCTGTACATTGAAAAATGCAAATGTCAAAAGTGAGTAAGTGAGTAAGTGAGTAAGTCTGCATTTTTTGAAAAAAGTGGCCTGAAATTTTGCACAATTCATGAAAAAATCGTACCTTTGCATCTTAGATGCAAAACAGACAAAGTGTCTATAATTTGCGGCATAACTATCCGGCAAAAATTTGTTAGTTGAAGAGCAAGATTTTCATAGGCATACCGCAAAAAGAGGCAAGAAGGAAGAGGTTTATAGGAAGAGGAAAAATTTTTACGCCCGAAATCGTTAGAGAGATATGAAGAATGTATTAATGGCACAGCCGCGACAGAAGCGGACGGAGACAGCCATCAGGCTGTCGGAACGGATCGTGGAGGTAGCGACTTACGTGATCTGTAGGACGCTGGTGGACTATCAGGATCTGCTGGCAGACGAGCGGATGTCGGTGGCCCATGCCTTCCTGCAGCGCGTGACTACCACCCATCTGTGCAATCAGAAACTGACGAAGGAGGGCATCGTGTTCCAGTATAAGGGCGAGCCCTTTGAACTGCACGAGGAATACAAGACGATGACGCTGACGCGCTCCGTCTATGAGCATTTGGCGATGTTCTACTTCCTGTTCGAGCATCCGAAGTCGGAGGAGGAGCGCCAGATCGTGTGGAAGTACTGGCAGATCAACAGCAAGAAGAATCTGCTGGAGGACAGCGAGATAGAGGCCCTGAGGAAGGATATCCTGACCACGGAGTTAGGTAGACAGTGCCACAAGAAACTGGACGAGTGGACGAAGGTAGGGACGCATCCCGTGATCGGCAGTATCGAGTTCGTGGAGAACGGCGGCAAGTGCGACGTGAAGCGGCTGAACTACAGTCAGGCGTGGAAGTATCTCTTCGACGATGAGGATATGGAGTCGTTCTACCGTCATCTGAGCATGCACTGCCATCCTGTCTACGATGGTCTGCTGCAGTATCAGGACCAAGGCATGTCGGATCAGGGCTACGACGGTATCCCGCTCTATCTCTCGAGTTGTTTCCTGGCCCATCTGTGCAGGCTCTTCCTGAAGATGATCCCGGAGGGCGACAAACTGTTGAAAAGTGAATTTTGCAATGAGGTATTTCGTGACTTTCAGTTATGACGGCACTCGCTACCACGGTTGGCAGATACAGCCGAACGGCGACTCCGTGCAGGAACGGCTGCAGGGAGCCCTCTCGACGCTGCTCCGGCAGGAGATCAGCGTGACGGGGGCTGGCCGTACGGATGCCGGGGTACATGCCCGTAAGATGGTGGCGCACTTCGATTTGCCGTCGAATGGCAAGTTCGACGGAACGGCGTTGGATACGGAGCAACTGGCGTATAAACTGAACAGGCTGCTGCCCTACGATATCGCCGTGCAGAAGGTGGAGCAGGTGGGCGACGAGATGCATGCCCGTTTCTCTGCTGTCGCGCGCACGTACCATTATTATATACATACGGCGAAGAATCCGTTCCGCAAGGCTTACAGTTGCGAACTGCACTATCCGCTGGACTTCGACAGGATGAACGAGGCGGCAAGGATGCTGCTGGACTATGAGGACTTCGGAGCCTTTTGCAAGAGTGGGGCCGACGTGAAGACGACCATCTGCCACGTGACGGAGGCGCGCTGGGTGCAGACTGCTCCGGCGGAGTGGTATTTTGAGATTACGGCCAACCGCTTTCTTAGGAATATGGTGAGGGCTGTGGTCGGCACGCTGATAGACGTGGGGCGCGGAAGGCTTTCGCTCGACGAGTTTCGCAAAGTGATAGAGGGGAAACAGCGTACGGAGGCTGGCGAGAGCATGCCAGGCAATGCGCTGTTCCTGGAAGACGTTAAATATTAGAGACTATGTGGCTGATATTGGCTTTTATGTCGGCAGCGATGCTGGGCTGCTATGATTCGTTTAAGAAACAGGCGCTGAAGGGGAATGCCGTTATCCCTGTGCTCTTTCTCAATACCTTGTTTTCGAGTCTGATCTTCCTGCCCTTCATTCTGTTGAGCGGCACGACGGACTGGCTCGACGGCACCATCTTCCATACCGCCAGTGGCGGCTGGGCGATGCACAAGTATATCGTGCTGAAGGCGCTCATTGTGCTCTCGAGTTGGATCCTGGGCTATTTCGGCATGAAGCACCTGCCACTGACGATCGTGGGGCCCATCAATGCGACGCGGCCCGTGATGGTGCTGGTGGGTGCGCTGCTGGTGTTTGGCGAGCGGCTGAACCTCTGGCAGTGGATCGGTGTGCTGCTGGCAGTGGCCTCGTTCCTGATGCTGAGCCGAAGCGGCAAGAAGGAGGGCATCGACTTCAAGCACGACCACTGGATCTACATGATTGTGGGGGCTGCGGCACTGGGAGCCATCAGCGGACTCTACGACAAATACCTGATGGCCCCTGTGGAGAGTGGGGGCGTGGGACTGGATCGCATGATGGTGCAGTCGTGGTACAATATCTACCAGTGCGGCATGATGGGACTGATGCTCTGGCTGCTCTGGTGGCCCAAGCATGAGCAGACGACGCCTTTCCACTGGTCGTGGTCGATCGTGGGTGTCAGCGTGTTCCTCTCCACGGCCGACTTCATGTATTTCTATTCGCTGAGCCTGCCCGACGCGATGATTTCCATCGTGTCGATGATCCGCAGGGGCAGTGTGATCGTGAGTTTCATGTTCGGAGCCCTGTTCTTCCATGAGAAGAACCTGAAGGCCAAAGCCGTGGATCTGGCTCTGGTGCTGCTGGGAATGTTATTCCTTTACATCGGAAGCCGATAGTCTCTTCTTTTTCTTCTTGGTGGTGAAGAGTTCGCCGAATTTGGTGAAGTCTTTCTTGACGATGATGCCGATGCCCTGCGTGTTCAGGCTCGACTTTGTGAAATAGCGGTCGTTGGTCTGGTTATAGACCTTCAGTGCGAGGTTGCCGTTGGGGTAGAGCAGATACTGCAGGTCGAAGTCGCCGATGAACGATGGGTTGGCGCGGGTGGCGTTGTCGCGATAGCCGAACTGTCCGTTGAAGAGCAGGCGGTTGTTCAGCATGCTGCCATTGATGATGCCCTCGTATTCGGCATTGTGCCAGCCCTCATTACCTGTGGAAATATTCGCGCCGAAGTTCCAGTTCTCGTTTTTGACGAACTGGCTCAGCAAGGCGTTGAGTTGCATGGAGAGCGTGCCGGAGAGGATGCTCTGCATGGCCAGCGTCGTGGGATCGCCCTGCTGCTCGTCGCTGTTGTTGCTGCCTTGGGTATAGAAGCGTCCGACGGCGAGGAGGTAGATGACCTGTTGGTTCATCTTCTGCTGTCCGTTGATGACGGAGCGGATCATCTGCTGTTCGTCGGCATTGACGGTAGGCATCTCCAGGTCGAAGTCCACCTGGGGCGAAGAAGGCTGACCACCGATGTTCATCAGACAGTTCACACGGATGGAGTTGTTCGTAAAGGAGTTGCCGATGTTCAGGTCGGAGAGGCTGACGGCGGTGACGGTATAGACGGCCTGGAGATTGAGGGCTGCCTGGTAGGGGTCGCCTCCGAAGACGATGGTGCCGCCACGGTTGAACGTGAAGTTCTTCTTGATGATATTCTGGATGGTGACGTCGTAGGTGCCGTGATCGACGGTGTAGGTGCCGAACATGTTGAAGGAACCTTTGTTGTGGTAGGTGGCACGGATGACGCCGTCGCCATTGAGGTTGATGTAGTCCTGGGTGGCGGCATCCATCAGAAGGCGCATTGTGGCGTCGGGGGTGGCATTGATGAGGAAGTTGAGATAGATATCGGTGTCTGTGGCCCGGGAGGGACTGGAGGTGCTTGAGCCACCCGACGGCCTGGACTCATCCGTCCACTCGATAAACTCCTGGCTGGAGATGGCGTCGGGAGTGGAGGCGTTATAGACGAATACGGAATTCTTCAGTGGGGTGACATTGCAGTCGATGACCACCTCGTTGGACAGACCGTGGATGGCGACATCGCCTGCCGCGTAGACCGTGCCGTAGAAGGTGTTGTCGCCAAACTCCCTGAAGTCGTAGGCCAGCAGTTTGTCCGTCTTGACGTATAGGTCGAAGGTCAGGTCGGTCAGGTGCTTGTGATGGATGCCTCCGGACAGGGACGCCTGATTACCCTCCGCGTCGTAGATGGGAACATTGGTTAGTCGGATATCGTCAGGAACCATCACGACGGTGTCGCGCTCCAGACGGTAGGTGGTGTTCAGCGGAGTGACGGTGGCCTCGCCATCAACCACGAGTTGGCCCGTCAGGTTGATATTGTCGAGGGTGCCTGCTACCCGTGCATGACCCTCGGCATGACCCGTCACTTGACTGAGGAAACTTTTGGTGAAGTTGTGCATGAACTCGATATAAGTGCCGTCGGCCTGAATGCCGAGGTCTATCGTGTTATGTACGGGTGAGACAAAGCCGTCGATATAGGTCTTGGCGTTAGGACCGTCGTCGGCGATGGCGTGAATGTCTATCTGTTCTTCCTCCTGATTCCAGGTGGCATGGGCATCGAGCACACCCATGCGCCCCTCTTCGAACTTGAAGTCGTCGACGCGGAGGTCGGCCTTGGCGGCGAACTTGCTGAAGAGCGAAGACCCCTTGGCCTGACCAGTGGCCTTGCCGCTGAACTCTACGGAGTGGAAATCGACAAGGTCGAGGATGTAGGCAACCTCCACTTCGTTGAGGTCGGCAGTCAGCGTATCCGTGGGGTGGCTGGATGCCACGCCGTCGACGATGATGTGCTGCTGTCCCCGATGCACGGCAAAGTGATCTACGAGCAGGTGGTTGTCGTAGTAGAGGATGTCGGAAGGCTCCACATCCCAGGTGCCGTTGTTCAGGATGACGTGGGAGGGCTGGATGCGCAAGTGGGCTTCAGGCTTATTGAGGAGGTTCTTGTAGAGTCTTACAATGGTGTTGAACTGCCCGCCCATGTGCTGCTCCATGTTGTGGTTGTCCCAACTGAGCGAGGTAGTGATGTTGTTGTTGGCAGCACTTGCCAGCAGGCCGATGTTCATGCGCTTGCCGTCGTCCATCAGTTTCTGAAGGCTGATGTCGCATTTCAGGGAGTCTCTGGGCGAAGTGATGCTGACGCTGCCGTTGGTGTACCAGGAGCCGTTGTAGGCGAAAGAGGGCAGATCGCCGTCGATGGTGGCCTGACGTGTGAAATCATTGATGGATGCGGTGAGCGAGAGTGGTTGCCCAAGTACGATGTCAATGTCGAAGAAACGCTTCAGCCAGTCGGTCTTGCTCATCAGCAGCCTCAGGCTGAAGTTATTGTCGTTGTCACGGGTGACGGACGGCAGGCCGGGCAGGGTGGGGAGTTTGGATCCGATGAGGTTGACGAAACTCTGTACCAGTGTACCGTAGTCGAAATGGCCCTTGAGTTCTGCATCGGCAAAGTCGCTTTTCAGGGATACGAAATGAATGCCGTCGCGATAGCCTGAGGAGAGCATGAGGTTGTCGAGTCGGTAGGGCTTATGTTCTTCGGTGCCAGTCAGCGAGAAGTTGCTGATGCGGATATCACCTTGGGCATCATTGAGTGTGCGGGCGATGAAATCGGCATCGATATTAGTGGTGAGTTCTGCTGTACCGAACTGTTCGGTGAGTCCTGTGGCTGCGGGCGCGAAGTGGGCAATCGAACCCTGTAGTTTGACACGCTTGGCTTTCTGTGCGTTTTCCTCAAAGACATCGTCGGTCATCTCACCGCTTAGTTGTGCTGCGAGATTCGGATCGTCGATGGCAAAGGTGCCCGAGATGGCTTCCTGGGCATATCTGCCACTGATGGTCATGTTGGTGAAGCCATAGTCGTTGTAGTCGAACTGCGTAACGGTGCCCTCCACCTGAACCTCTGGTTTCTGATTCAGGGGCCACCGGCCTTCGAGGTGCAGTTGGGTGATGAGTTGGCCGAGCCGATCGTTGGTGAGTATCTGCTTCAGGTTCAGTCCTTGAGTTCCTATAGTACCGTTGAACTGACGGTCCGCGTTCATAGCCATTTCCACGTCGACATCACCTGCTCCGGAATGGATGAGGCTTTTCAGTTGGGTTTCTCCCAGACGGTTCCTGTCGAAGATGCCGTTCATCTGCAGGTTACCTATGCGTGTCAGTTCTTCGGGCAGACGGAACACTTTGCAGAGGAAGTCCAGGCTGGTCTCCGAGAGAGCCGTCTGATTCATCTGCAGATGCCAGGCGGGCTGCTGGTCCCAGTGCTCCAGCCAGCCATTCACGTTGATGTCAATATCCTTCTCCTGAGTGAACATCAGTAGTTGTGGAACATGTATCTGCCTGTCGGTACCGCTGAGATCGGTGGTGATGGAAATGGGTCTTTGAAAATTCTTAAGCGAGGATTCGAAACATCTTAAGTCAGAAGGTGTTATGCTCGTATTTCTGATGCTGGTGGAGAAGGTAAGGGAACCTGGTGCCAGCCCTTTTTCCTGGAGTTGATAGTTGGCAGCGAGCGTGTCTATCTGTATGTCGGTACTTGGCATCTGCAGCCTGAAATTCTCAAGCAGTGCCTGTCGCCTGCTTGCTGCCAAGTGGAAGGAAAGACGCTTCAATTGGAGACCGGACTGCTCCTTGAATCCCAGACGCTTGACGTTGATGTTCAGCGAGTCATCGGTCAGGGTCTTGAGGTTGATGTGTCCACTGATGTCGCTGACTTTTAGGTGTGCCGGATTGAACAGGCCTTCCGTTCGTGGCTTGTCTAACTGGTCGTAGGTGACACTGGAGTTGCGGATGATGAAGGTACTGATGCGCAGGTCGAGAGGTGTCTGACTGGTGGTATCCTTCGAAGCCAGCGAGTCGATGACGAACTGGAAGTTGGGTGCCGACAGACTGTCCTTTGAATAGAGTCTGGCGTGGGCGCCAAAGAGTTGTGCCGATGAAATGGAGATTCTTCCCTCTGTCAGCGGCATATAGTCGAGTTTGACGGAGAGGCGTGACACCCGCAGCATCTCCTTCTGCTGCTGGTCGTAGATGAGCACGTTGTCGACGATGATACGGTTTAGCAGTCCGGCATCGACTTGTCCGACAGTGACTTTCGTGCCCAGTTCTTGCTCAAGAAGGGCTGCCACCTTGTTGCCAATGTACCGTTGGACGCCTGGCGTGTGCAGGAGGCCTACAGAGAATAGGTTCAGGGCTATCACCGTCCAGATGACGATGCTGATAATCCGTTTTAGTATCTTCACGAGGGCAAAAATACGACAAATTATCGGATTTTCGGCATTTTTTTTGAATTTTTGTTCTTTATCTTCCGTTTTTTTAGTAATTTTGCCGTCGCTGTGTGCAACTATTCAACAAACTTTATATAAATGGCAAATGTAATCAAGTTACACAAAGGCTTGGACATCAACCTGAAGGGACGGGCTGAGGAGAAGAAAATCCAGTTGAAGTCGAACGGCAAGTACGCACTGGTGCCGGATGACTTCGAAGGAGTGACTCCGAAAGTCGTAGTCCGTGAGGGCGACAAGGTCAAGGCCGGGGATGCCCTGTTTGTCAACAAACAGTATCCCGAAGTGAAGTTTGCCTCGCCAGTGAGCGGTACGGTGAGTGCCGTAGTGCGTGGTGAACGAAGAAAGGTGCTCTGCGTGAAGGTGGATGCCGATGCCCAGCAGAGTTTTGTGGATTTCGGCAAGAAAGACGTTGCGAAACTGGATGGCAAGGCCGTCATCGACGCCCTCCTCGAAGCAGGTCTCTTCGGCTACATCGACCAGTTGCCTTATGCTGTATCGACGAACCCGTCGGTGATGCCTAAGGCGATTTTTGTATCTGCCCTGAGAGACAAGCCCTTGGCTGCCGACTTCCAGTATGAGGTGAAAGGGCAGGAACAGGACTTCGTGACGGGTATCCAGGCGCTGTCGAAAATCGCCAAGACCTATGTCGGACTTGGCATTCAGCCAGACTTCCAGACGGTCATCCGCGATTTGGGGATTGACAACTATGCGGAGTTGAACATCTTTGACGGTAAGTGTCCCGCTGGTAACGTAGGCGTTCAGGTGAACAATGTCGACCCTGTGAACAAGGGCGAGGTGGTCTGGACGATTGGCGACCCCTCGGTGGTGCTCTTCATCGGCCGTCTGTTCAACACGGGTAAGGTGAACCTGACGCGTACCGTTGCTCTCTGTGGCAGCGAGGTCAAGAGTCCTGCCTACGTTGATATGCTCGTGGGTGAGGAACTCTCTACGCTCCTCTCCAATAGTTACGACGCTTCGAAGAGCGTGCGTATCATCAACGGTAACGTGCTGACTGGCAAGCCAACGACGAAGGATGGCTATCTGGGTGCTCACACCTCAGAGATTACTGTCATTCCCGAAGGTGACCAGGCTGACGAGTTCCTGGGCTGGATCCTGCCGCGCTTCAAGCAGTTCTCCGTGAACCGCAGTTACTTCTCTTGGCTCTGTGGCAAGAAGGACTATGCCCTCGATGCCCGCGTGAAAGGTGGCGAGCGCCACATGATCATGAGCGGCGAATACGACAAGGTGCTGCCGATGGACATTTACGGTGAGTATCTCATCAAGGCGATTATCGCTGGCGATATCGACCGTCAAGAGGCACTTGGTATCTACGAGGTGAGTCCTGAGGACTTCGCGTTGGCAGAGTTCGTCGATTCCTCGAAACTCGAACTGCAGCGCATCGTGCGTGAAGGTCTGAATATTTTACGTAAAGAAAACGCATAAGACTATGAGTGCATTAAGAAACTATCTCAATAAGGTGAAGCCGAACTTCGAGGAGGGTGGCAAACTCCATGCCTTCCGTAGCGTGTTCGACGGATTTGAGACCTTCCTCTATGTGCCGAATACAACGGCCAAGACGGGTGTCAATATCCACGACGCCATCGACTCGAAGCGCATCATGAGTATGGTGGTCATCGCCCTGATGCCGGCCATGTTGTTCGGTATGTATAATATCGGTTACCAGAACTATCTGGCAGCCGGTACGCTCGAAAGTGCTGGGTTCCTGGAGATCTTCTGCTACGGCTTCCTCGCCGTGCTGCCGAAGATCCTCGTCAGTTACATCGTTGGTCTGGGCATCGAGTTTATCTGGGCTCAGTGGAAGGGCGAGGAGATCCAGGAGGGCTACCTCGTCAGTGGTATCCTCATTCCCCTGATCGTTCCCATCGGCTGTCCGCTGTGGATGCTGGCCTTGGCCTGCGCCTTCAGCGTGATCTTCTGTAAGGAGATCTTCGGCGGCACGGGTATGAACATCTTCAACCCCGCCATCGCAGCCCGTATGTTCCTCTTCTTCTCGTATCCCTCGAAGATGACGGGCGACACCGTATGGGTGGCCCAGGACTCTATCTTCGGACTGGGTAACACGCTGCCCGACGGATTCACCGCTGCCACGCCGCTTGGACAGATCGCACAGGGCATCGATCCCAACACCAGCATCTGCAACATGATCTGTGGCTTTATCCCCGGCTCTATCGGTGAGACCTCAGTGATCGCCATTGCCATTGGTGCCGTCCTCCTGCTCTGGACTGGCATCGCCTCTTGGCGTACGATGCTGAGCGTGTTCGTAGGTGGTGCCTTGATGGCAATTATCTTCGAACAGACGGGTAAGACGGACATGATCTGGTGGCATCACTTCATCCTTGGCGGCTTCGCCTTCGGTGCCGTGTTCATGGCTACTGATCCTGTCACCTCTTGCCGTACACAGTGTGGTCAGTACATCTATGGTTTCCTCATCGGAGCCATGGCCATCATCATCCGTGTGATGAATGCCGGCTATCCTGAGGGCATGATGCTGGCCATCTTCTTTGGTAATATGTTCGCTCCCACGATCGACCATTTCATTGTGGAGCGCAATATCACGAAACGCTTAAAGAGAGGAGGTACAAAATGAAACTGAATACAAACTCTAACGCGTACATTATTATGTATAGTGCGATACTCGTGGTCATCGTGGCCTTCCTGCTGGCCTTCGTCTTCCAGGCTCTGAAGCCGATGCAGGATGCTAATGTGGCCCTCGACGTGAAGAAGCAGATCCTCTACTCCCTGAATATCCGCGACCTCGATGGTGCCGAGGCAGAAGCCAAGTACGCCGAGGTGGTGAAGCAGGAAGCAGAGAAAGACGGTCAGAAGTATTACCTTTGTGAGATTGACGGCGAGGATATCCTTGTGGTCTCCCTCAAGGGAATGGGCCTCTGGGGTGGTATCAGTGGCTATATCTCCATTCATGGCGATGAGACGCCTACTGTCTATGGAGCCTACTTCAATCATGAGAGTGAGACAGCCGGTCTGGGTGCAGAGATTAAGGACTCCCAGGCCTGGCAGGAGAAGTTCATTGGAAAGCAGATTTTCGATGAGAACGGCAATGTGGTGCTGTCCGTTGTGAAGAAGGTGGAGAATCCGGAGACGCAGGTGGACTGCGTGACGGGTGCCACTTTGACCTCTAACGGTGTTGACGCCATGTTGAAGGACTGCCTGAAGAACGTTAAACCAACTAAAGCAGAGGAGGAGTAAACTATGGCATTATTCTCGAAACAAAATAAGGAGGTCTTCTGCAATCCGCTGAACCTCGACAATCCGATCCTGATTCAGGTATTGGGCATCTGCTCGGCACTCGCCGTCACCTCGCAGTTGAAGCCTGCCATTGTGATGGGACTCGCCGTAACGGTAATCACAGCCTTCTCGAATGTGATTATCTCTATTATCCGCAACACCATCCCTAACCGCATCCGCATCGTGGTGCAACTGGTGGTTGTGGCTGCTCTCGTGACTATCGTTTCTCAGATCCTGAAGGCTTTTGCCTACGACGTGAGTGTTCAACTGAGCGTGTATGTGGGTCTGATCATTACCAACTGTATCCTGATGGGTCGCTTGGAGGCATTTGCCATGATGAACAAGCCCTGGCCCTCGTTCCTCGATGGTGTGGGCAACGGTCTCGGCTATGCCATGATTCTCGTCATCGTCGGTGCGGTTCGTGAGTTCTTCGGTCGCGGCTCGCTGCTGGGCTTCCAGATTATCCCTGACGGCTGCTACGACTTCGGCTATGTGAACAACGGTATGATGACGATGCCGGCTATGGCATTGATTCTCGTGGGTTGTGTGATTTGGGTACATCGTGCATATTTTTATAAGGAGAAGTAAGATATGGAACACGCAATAAGTCTTTTATTCCGTTCGATTTTCGTCGACAACATGATCTTCGCCTTCTTCCTCGGCATGTGTTCCTACCTCGCCGTATCGAAGACCGTGAAGACCTCTATGGGCCTCGGACTGGCAGTGACCTTCGTGCTCACCGTCACCGTACCTGTGAACTATCTGCTGCAGACCAAGGTGCTGGGTCCCGACTGCCTCGTGGAGGGTGTCGATCTCTCATACCTGTCGTTTATCCTCTTCATCGCCGTGATTGCAGGTATGGTGCAACTGGTGGAGATGACCGTTGAGAAGTATTCACCCTCGCTCTATGCAGCCCTGGGTATCTTCCTGCCGCTGATAGCCGTGAACTGCGCCATCATGGGTGCCTCGCTCTTCATGCAGCAGCGCATCCTGCTCGATCCCAGCAACTCGCAGGCTATCACCAGCGTTTGGGATGCCATCGTCTATGGCTTCGGCTCCGGCCTCGGCTGGACGCTTGCCATCGTGGCGATGGGTGCCATCCGCGAGAAGATGCAGTATTCGGATGTGCCCAAGCCGCTGCAGGGCCTCGGCATCGTGTTTATCACCGTCGGCCTGATGGCTATGGCGATGATGTGTTTCTCTGGACTTAATATTTAATTAAAGGTATGGCACAGTTTATAGCATATAGTATAGGAGTTTTCCTCCTCGTCATCATCCTTTTGGTGATTATCCTGCTGGTGGCTAAGAAGTATCTTTCGCCTTCAGGAAATGTGAATATTGAAATCAACGGTGACCGTACTATCAACGTACCTCAGGGCTCTTCGCTCATGGCTACGCTCAATCAGAACGGCGTGTTCCTGCCCTCTGCCTGCGGTGGTAAGGCCTCCTGCGGACAGTGCAAGGTACAAGTGCTTGAGGGTGGGGGCGAGATCCTCGACTCCGAGAAGCCCCACTTTACTCGTAAAGAGATTAAATCAGGCTGGCGCCTGGGCTGTCAGTGCAAGGTGAAGGGCGACCTCAAGATCCATGTCGATGAAAGTATTCTCGGCGTCAAGGAGTACGAGTGTACCGTTATCTCCAACAAGAATGTGGCTACATTCATCAAGGAGTTCAAGGTACAGTTGCCTCCGGGCGAGCACATGGACTTCCTGCCTGGTTCGTATGCACAGATCAAGATTCCCGCTTTCGACTGCATCGACTACGACAAGGATATCGACAAGAGTCTCATCGGTGACGAGTATCTGCCCAGTTGGGAGAAGTTCGGACTCTTCCCGTTGAAGTGTAAGAATCCCGAGCCCACGATCCGTGCCTACTCAATGGCTAACTATCCAGCCGAGGGTGACGTGTTCATGCTGACGGTACGTATCGCCACACCGCCGTTCAAGCCCGACCGCTCTGGCTTCATGGAGGTGAATCCGGGTATCGCCTCGTCGTATATCTTCTCGCTGAAGCCCGGCGATAAGGTGACGATGTCTGGCCCGTTCGGTGACTTCCACCCGCATTTCGACTCGAAGAAGGAGATGATCTGGGTCGGTGGTGGTGCCGGTATGGCTCCGCTGCGTGCACAGATTATGCACATGACGAAGACGCTCCACACGACGGATCGCGAGATGCACTACTTCTATGGGGCCCGTGCCCTGAACGAGGTATTCTATCTCGACGACTTCCTCGGCCTGGAGAAGGAGTTCCCCAACTTCCACTTCCATCTGGCTCTCGACCGTCCCGACCCGGCAGCCGATGCCGCTGGCGTGAAGTACACACCGGGCTTCGTCCATCAGGTGATGCTCAACACCTATCTGAAGGACCACGAGGCTCCCGAGGATGTAGAGTACTACATGTGCGGTCCTGGCCCGATGTCGGCAGCCGTCGTCTCCATGCTCGACTCCCTCGGTGTTGAGTCCGAGTCGATCATGTACGATAACTTTGGAGGATAAGCCAAACAATTATAAAGTTTAGGTTTATATCGCATTTTTTACGGAAAAGTTTTGGTATTTCCCAAACTTTTCCGTAATTTTGTACCCAATCAAGCATGAGGCCTGACTCCTGCCGTATGAAACTAAGACTAGCCAACATATTACTATTATTATCATTTGCCCTGAGGGTAAGTGCTGATAATCTTGGCTATACGGAGGATAACCCGCTGATTTTCGGTATTGATATGGATTATGCTCCCATGGAGTATGTCGATGATGACGGTATTCCTCATGGTCTTGACGTGGAGTTTACGAAGAAACTGATGAAACGACTCCACCTTCCCTTTACCTATGCTCCTAATACTTGGGAGAATATAGCCGGTGATGTCTTGCATGGAAAGGTCGACTTGGGTATGATGGTCTATTCACCGTATAGGAAAGATATCACCAATTATTCACGTGCTGTGTTCCGCCTGTATTACCAAATCGTGTATAGGAAGACTGACCCTACGCCCTATGGCTTACGTGATGTGAAGGGCAAGGACATCGCTTTCATGGACTCTCGCCCCATTGCTGACACGCTGCGGAAGATTGGCGCTAACCTGATTGTTGTAAAGAACCTACAGAAGACCTTGAAGGAGTTGTCTGATGGAAAATACGATGCGGTAATCTGTTTCCGCTATCAGGTTCATCACCATCTGAAAGAACTTGATCTAGATAATCTGGGTTCTTCTGATCTGGCCCTCATGCCTCGTGAATATTGCTATGTGAGCAACAACAAGCGCCTTATAGATGCCATCAATGCAGAACTTGACAAAATGGAGGAAGAAGGCATTATTGAAGATGTCTATGGTAATATCAAGACAACTTTCGGGGGATTGCATATCCCTATGTGGGTATGGTTGCTCGTAGCAGGTCTGATTATCTATTCATTACTGTCTGTCATCATTATCCAGCGTCGTGGCAGAAAGCGCCTTCAGGCCGAAATGGAACGTGCCAGGGAGAGTGAACAGAAAGCCAGGGAGAATGAGCAGCGGGCCATTAAGAGCGAGGAACTGAAAGGAATCTTCTTGAGCAATATAAGTCATGCCCTGCGTACCCCGCTGAATGCCATCATCGGTTTCTCCGACCTGATGCTGACGACGGCTGAGGGAATGCCGCAGGAAGAGCAGCAGCAGTTGCTCGGACTGATCAACGACAATGGCCTTCAGTTGCTGCACCTGATCAACGAACTGATGTCGCTTTCAGAAATAGAGGATAACCAGTCACTGTTCGATCGTGAGGTGACAGACGTGGACCATGAGATGTCGACCTATGCAGGGGAAATCCGTATGCAATTAAGGGAAGGCGTGGAACTGGAAGTGATAGAACCTATCGGCGGCATCCGTGCTCTGGTGGATCCCAAACTGTTGCGGATGGTGACAATGCACCTGCTGGATAATGCGATGCAGCATACGGAGAAGGGAAAGATCATGCTGAACTATTTTGTAAAGGAAGGCGGGCTCTATGTCGAGGTTAAGGATACGGGCTGCGGACTGCCGGAGAAACTGAAGGACAATATCTTTGCTCTTTTGTCCGACAAGAACACCTATGTTCAGGATGAGACCCCAGGACTTGGACTGAGTATCTGTAAGGCTGTCATAGATCGTGTGGGAGGTAAAATCGGTGCATCGGACAATAAGGAGGATGGACATGGTACTGTCGTTTGGTTCTGGACACCATTGGAAATATTGAATTAAGTATGACTCTGATTATCATTATATTGCTATTACTGGGATACGTGGTAATCGCCACGGGACATCTGACAGGTGTGAATAAAGCCGCCATTGCCATGTTCATCGGGACTGTAGGGTGGGTGGTATATATCTGCTATGGTACAGACTTCGTGATGGCGCACCACGCTCAGGAATATCTTGCCTTCCTTGGCAGTGAAGATCCGTCAAGCGATGCCGTGAAATTCTTTATCTATGACGAGGTGTTCCTCTATTATGTGGGGCGTGCCGCGAGTATCGTTATGTTCCTTCTTGCTACGATGAGCATCATCGAAATCCTGAATAACAATGGTTGCTTTGATTTTGTGAGCAAGTGGGTTCGTACACGTAGTTCCCGCCGGCTGCTGTGGACCATCACACTGATAACCTTTATTGTTTCGGCAAATCTGGATAATCTGACGACTGCAACGATGATGCTGGTTATCATGCATGGTATCGTGCAGAACCGTCGCCAGCGGATGCTCTTGGGATGTGCTATCGTCATCGCAGCCAATTGCGGTGGATGCTTTACGGTGATCGGTGACCCGACTGGACTCCTGCTTTGGGGTGACGGTGCTATCACGGCAACCCATTTTTCGGCGTTTATGGCTCTGCCTGCCATCATGGCGTGGCTGATTCCGACGGCACTCATCAGCCGCGAACTGCCTGACAGACTTGATGCTGAGTGGTCGCCGATGCCATATCGCGGTGATGACACCAACCTGAATCCTTGGCAGCGGCTGGTGATGCTTTTTGTGGGTATCGGTGGTCTTTGGTTCATCCCGACTTTCCATAACATTACTAAATTATCACCCTTCCTGGGTGCCCTTTGTGTGTTGAGTGTGCTCTGGGTCGTCAATGAACTGATGAACCGCAAACTGATGAATGCCGACCAGATGTCGCAGCGTATGATACCTCGTGCATTGCAGTACGGTTCCCTTCAGCAGATTCTTTTTGTCATGGGCATTATGCTGGGTATGGGTGTCGTGACGGAGACGGGTGTCTTTGCTGATGTTTCTGACTGGATGAGTGAGAATATTCATGATATCTGGATTATCGGAACTGTATCGGGACTGCTGAGTGGAATAGTCGACACATTCACCATTGCCATCAGCGACATCTCGCTTTATCCCGTACTTGATCCTGCCCAACTGGGTCATGTGGCCGATAGTGAATATATGAACAACTTCGTCAGAAATGGCGCTTACTGGAAGGTTGTGGCTTATTCGACTGCTGTTGGCGGCTGTCTGTTGTCTGTGGGCTCTGTCAGTGGGTTGGCCCTGATGAAAATGGAGCACATGCGGCTGGGATGGTATATTAAAAATATCTCTTTGAAGGTCCTGATAGGCTGGTTGTTGGGGCTTGCAGTTCTTTGGCTTGAAATCAATATGTATAACTAAAATATTTTAAGGTAATATGGCAAAGGTAAAGACAATCGGTATCCTCACCTCTGGAGGTGATGCACCGGGTATGAATGCCGCCATCCGTGCGGTGACGAGAGCAGGTATTTATAACGGTTTCAATATCAAGGGTATATACAGGGGCTATGATGGATTGATTAAAGGCGAGGTGAAGTCGTTTACGACGGAAAACGTGAGTGGAATCATAACCCGTGGCGGTACAATCCTGAAGACAGCCCGTTCGAAGGAGTTCATGACGCCAGAGGGTATGCAGAAAGCCTACGAGACCTGTCAGAAGGAGGAAATCGATGCCCTGGTGGTAATCGGTGGTAACGGCTCACTGACGGGTGCCCGTAACTTTGGCATGGAGTACGACTTCCCCGTGATTGGTCTGCCAGGAACGATCGACAACGACCTCTACGGCACGGACTCTACTATTGGCTACGACACTACGATGAACACCATTATGGAGTGTGTAGACCGTATCCGTGATACAGCGAACTCCCACGAGCGCATCTTCTTCGTTGAGGTGATGGGTCGTGATGCAGGCTTCCTGGCACAGAACTGTGCCATCGCCTGTGGTGCCGAGGCCGCCATCGTGCCTGAGGAGGCTACCGATGTCGACCAGTTGGCACAGTTCATGGGTCGCGGTATCCGTAAGTCGAAGAAATCCTGTATCGTCATCGTGTCGGAAAGTCCTAAGTGCGGTGCCCTCTTCTATGCCGACCGTGTGAAGAAGGAGTTCCCTGAGTTCGACGTGCGCGTTTCGATCCTGGGCCACTTGCAGCGTGGTGGTACGCCCTCGGCTCGTGACCGTATCCTGGCATCCACGACGGGTGTCGGTGCCATCGAGGCCATCAAGCAGGGACAGCGAAACGTGATGGTAGGTATTCGTAATAATGAGGTGGTCTATGTGCCTTTCAGCGAGTGTATCCGTACGGATAAGCGCTTCGACAAGCGACTGATCAAGGTTCTCGACGAACTCAGCATCTAAGATATGGCGGAGATTAAGAAAATCGTACTGACAGGTGGCCCGTGTGCCGGAAAGACAACGGCACTTGTGAAGATTGTAGAGTATTTCTCGGGTATGGGATACAAAGTGTTTACCGTACCTGAGGTGCCTACACTCTATAGCACGGCTGGATGGAACTATCTGACTCCAAACCGTGACCTCTATTATCAGGGAGAACGGGCTATCCTGGAGACACAGTTGACCCTCGAGGACCAGTTTACGAGGTTGGCTGAGGTCTGTACGAAACCTGTGCTCATCGTGTGCGACCGCGGTGCCCTCGATATATCAGCCTATATCAAGCCTGAGGAGTGGGATGAAATTACGGCGATGGCCGGTACTGATGCCAACGGTCTGCGTGAGCGCTATGATGCCGTGCTCCACCTGGTGAGTGCTGCGGATGGTGCAGAGCAGTACTATACGACAGCAACCAATGCTACACGCTACGAGAAAGCCGATGAAGAAGGCCTTCGTATAGCCCGTGAACTCGACAAGAAGGTTATCAATGCATGGTCGGGGCATTCCCATCTGCGTGTGATCAACAACCACGATGACTTCAACGCCAAGTTGAGCCGCGTAATCAAGGAGATCAGTCATGTGCTCGGACTGCCGCAGCCCTTGGAGAAGGAACGCCTGTATAAGGTCGAGGTGATTGACGAGATTCCCGGAGCCATTGAGAGCGAGATTACCCAGACCTATCTGGTGGCCGAGCCTGGATGTGAGGTACGTCTGCGCCGCCGTGAGTGGAGTAGGGGTAAGGTGGTGAATGTCCACCGCTCCAAGAAGCGCATCTCCGAGATTGAGGAGATAGAGACGGAGCGCCAGGTCGATAACAACCTCTACGAGCAGATGCTACAGCAGGCCGATCCCTATCGTCAGACCATCCGCAAGCGTCGTCAGAGTTTCATCTGGAAAGGACAGCACTTTGAGATTGACACCTTCATGGAGCCCGTGAGCGATCTGGTCATCCTTCAGTCGAAGGGTGTGGCCGACGAGGAGAGCGTGAAGTTCCCGCCGTTCATCAGGGTACTTGAAGATGTGACGGGCAACAGCCAATATTACAATTATAACATCGCATTGCGGCGTTAAATTCGCCAAATGTGGTGTATTTGGTAAATATTTTGGCAAAAAGTTTTTTCATTTGGAAAATATTCGCTATCTTTGCAATCGGCTAAAACTTTTTGAGGTAAAAACTAAAAACAAACAAGTAACTTAAATATTAACGCTTATGTCACAAATTACTGGACACATTTCCCAGATTATCGGCCCTGTGATCGACGTGTATTTCGACACAGAAGGTCAGGAAGCGGAGAAAGTGCTGCCAAAGATTCACGATGCTCTGAAGATTGACCGTGGTGACGGACGCGACCTGATTGTCGAGGTGCAGCAGCACATCGGCGAGGATACGGTGCGTTGCGTGGCTATGGACAATACCGACGGACTGCACCGTGGATTGGAGGCGATTCCTCTGGGCTCACCGATCGTGATGCCTGCAGGTGATCAGATTAAGGGTCGTATGCTGAACGTGATCGGTCAGCCTATTGACGGTATGAAACAACTCGACATGGAGGGTGCCTATCCCATCCACCGCGGCGCTCCCACCTTTGAGGAACTCTCCACGAAGAAGGAGATTCTCGCCACGGGTATCAAGGTGATCGACCTTTTGGAGCCCTACATGAAGGGTGGTAAGATCGGACTCTTCGGTGGTGCCGGTGTGGGTAAGACGGTGCTTATCATGGAGTTGATCAACAACATCGCAAAGGGACATAACGGATTCTCCGTGTTTGCTGGCGTGGGAGAACGTACCCGTGAGGGTAACGACCTCATCCGTGAGATGATTGAGTCGGGCGTTATCCGCTACGGTGAGAAGTTCCGCAAGGCCATGGACGAAGGCAAGTGGGATCTTTCGCTTGTCGATCCTGAGGAGTTGAAGAAGAGTCAGGCCACACTGGTCTACGGACAGATGAACGAGCCTCCCGGCGCACGTGCCTCCGTGGCTCTCTCCGGACTGACCGTTGCCGAGGGTTTCCGTGATGGTGGTGGTAAGGATGGCGGCGCTGCCGATATCCTGTTCTTCATCGACAACATCTTCCGTTTCACCCAGGCTGGTTCTGAGGTGTCTGCCCTGCTGGGCCGTATGCCTTCAGCCGTGGGTTATCAGCCGACGCTGGCCTCTGAGATGGGTACGATGCAGGAGCGCATCACTTCTACGAAGACAGGTTCCATCACCTCCGTACAGGCTGTGTATGTGCCTGCCGATGACTTGACAGACCCTGCACCTGCAACGACGTTCACCCACCTCGACGCTACGACGGTGCTCGATCGTAAGATTGCCGAACTTGGTATCTATCCGGCAGTGGATCCGCTGGGATCAACCTCTCGTATCCTTGACCCGCTGATTGTGGGTAAGGCTCACTACGACTGTGCCCAGCGTGTGAAGGAGATTCTCCAGCGCTATAAGGAGTTGCAGGACATCATCGCCATCCTCGGTATGGACGAACTCTCTGACGAGGACAAACTGACGGTGAACCGCGCTCGCCGCGTACAGCGCTTCCTGTCTCAGCCGTTCTCTGTGGCTTCCCAGTTCACGGGTCTGCCTGGTGTGATGGTGCCCATCGAGGATACCATCAAGGGCTTCAATGCCATCCTCGACGGTGAGGTGGACGACCTGCCCGAGCAGGCATTCCTCAATGTCGGTACGATCGACGATGCGAAGGAGAAGGCAAAGAAACTGCTGGAGGCTGCAAAGGGATAATTCTTAGTTAAGAGTTAAGAATTAAGAGTTAAGAGTTATGTTGCAACTGAAAATAGTTTCGCCCGAAAAGGTTGAATACGACGGAGCGGTCGAGAGTGTCCTGGTACCTGGTACCGCCGGACAGTTCGAGATCCTCAACGACCACGCGCCTATCATCTCCACCCTTCAGAAGGGGGTGGTGGAATATGCCACACAGGAAGGAAAGGTCAGCCT
This sequence comes from Prevotella sp., assembly GCA_017460765.1. Lineage (GTDB taxonomy): Bacteria > Bacteroidota > Bacteroidia > Bacteroidales > Bacteroidaceae > Prevotella. The sequence continues at coordinate 20,178 of JAFUAK010000083.1, forward strand.
TGACATCCTCGGCGGGTTCGTGGAAGTGCAGAAGAATGTGGTGAGTCTCTGTGTGGAGTTGAACGAAGCCTGAGACAATAATCAATAGAAGAGACTATGACGGATATCAATAAGACGTGCATGAGTTACCTCCGACAGCAACTGTACATCGCAGTGGCGCTGTTCCTCGTCTGCCTCATGGTGATGCAGGTATGGTACCTCGACTCGATTCTGGTGCCCGCCGTCGTCAGTGTCGCATTCACACTGGTCCTGGCCATTGCCATCGGACTTGTCTGGCGCCGCGTGGCCACAGGTTCTCCTGAGAGCCTGCCCACGTTCTTCACGGCAGTGTCGGGCTTCCGCCTGCTGCTGGCGCTGGCTGTGATGTTCGTATGGTATCTGGTCTATGGCCGCGGCGCTACGCTCGTCTTCTTCCTGGTGTTCATGGCCTTCTACATCGTGTCGTTGGCCCACCATTCCATATTCTTCGCCAGAGTGTCGAACCGCTCCTGACGAACAAGTTTGCTTACACATATTTAATTATAATGAAACAACTAAAGTCGATAATCCTCCTGATGATGGTAGCACTGCTGCCGATGCCGGCCTTGGCTGAAGAGGGTGGGGAAGGCGAGAAGATCAATATACCGGAGATCGTTCTCGAGCACCTGGCCGACTCTTACGAGTGGCACATCGCCTCCTACCAGGGCAAGCACCTGAGCATCCCGCTGCCTATCATCATCCGTAGTGAGAATACCGGAGAGTGGCATTTCTGTACTGCTCACAGTCTCCCCGAGGGCTTCTTCTTCAGCGAGGAGCACCATGGGAAGATCTACGAGCGTATGGCCGACGGCAGTGAAGTGCGTCCCCTCGACCTGAGCATCACCAAGTCGGTGTTGCAGATTTGGATCGTGGTGGCTATACTGATCTGTGTCTTCCTCAGTTGTGCCCGCTGGTATAAGACTCACGACGCGAAGAGCGAGGCTCCCAGAGGTTTTGTCGGTGCGATGGAGATGATCGTCATGACGATCCACGACGACCTGATCAAGTCGTCGATCGGTGAGAAGCACTATAAGCCGTATGCACCTTATCTGTTGACGGTGTTCTTCTTCATTCTGACGTGTAACCTCATCGGACTGATTCCCATCTTCCCTGGCGGAGCCAATGTGACGGGTAATATCAACATCACCTTCTTCCTGGCGCTGTGCACGATGCTGGCCATCAACATCTTTGCCAACAAAGAGTACTGGAAGGAGATCTTCTGGCCGGAGGTGCCACTGTTCCTGAAGGCCTATCCCGCTCCGATCATGCCGGTCATCGAACTGTTCGGTGTGTTCACAAAGCCCTTCGCCCTGATGATCCGTCTCTTCGCCAACATGATGGCTGGGCACGCCGTGATGCTCAGTTTCACCTGCGTGATCTTCCTCGGTTGGTCGATGGGTGTCGGATTCGGTCTTGGCCTGAATGCCTTCAGTATCATCATGCTGCTCTTCATGAACTTGCTTGAGTTGCTGGTGGCTTTCGTTCAGGCTTACGTCTTCACCATGCTCAGTGCGGTGTTCATCGGGCTTGCCCATAAGGATCACCACGCGGAGTAAAGGTAAAAAAGTAAAAAGGTAAAAAAGTAAAATAGTAAATACATTATTAATAACTTAAAATTTTAAAATTATGATTTCAACTTTGATTTTAGCCGCAGAAGGTCTGGCTCAGCTGGGCTGCGGTCTTGGTGCAGGTATTGCAACAATTGGTGCTGGTTTGGGTATTGGTAAGATTGGTGGCAGCGCTATGGACGCTATCGCCCGTCAGCCGGAGGCTACTGGCAAGATCCAGACGAACATGATTCTGACCTCTGCATTCGTTGAGGGTTGCGCCCTCTTCGCTATTGCAGCCTGTGCATTCCTTATCTAACAGAGAAGAGACATTCCGATAAGTTATAATCTAAAGATTACAGCGAATGGATTTCAGTAAACTGCCAGCAATCCTCACACCCGACCTGGGACTCTTGTTCTGGATGCTCCTGGCGTTCCTGGTAGTGTTCTTTGTGCTCGCCAAGTACGGCTTCCCTGCCATCACCAACATGGTGGAAGAGCGTAAGAAGTACATCGACGAGAGCCTGCAGAAGGCGCACGAGGCCTCCGAGCGGCTCGAGAACATCAAGCAGGAGGGTGAGGCTATTCTGCAGGAGGCCCGCGACCGTCAGGCACAGATCCTCAAGGAGGCTGCCGAGACGCGCGACGCCATTGTGGAACAGGCTCAGCAGAAGGCGCGTGAGGAAGGGGCCCGACTCCTCGGTGATGCGAAACTCGCCATCGAACAGGAGAAGAAGGCCGCCATCGCCGACATCCGACAGCAGGTGGCCACGCTCAGCGTGGAGATTGCGGAGAAGGTGCTCCGCCAGAACCTGAAGGACGACAAGGCCCAGATGGATTTGATCGAACGCATGCTGGATGAGGTTTCTACTGACAAATAAGGTATAGCGTATGGATATAGGAGTCATATCGGTAAGATACGCCCGCGCGCTCCTCAAGAGTGCGACTGACGCGAAAATCGAAGATGCTGTGTACGCCGAGATGCAACAACTCGCCAAGAGTTACGTCGAGGTGCCACAACTGCGGTTTACGATAGACAATCCGATGCTCTCGAAGGACAAGAAGGAGGCCCTGCTGGTGACAGCCGCCGGCACGAAGCCCTCCGACTTGACGAAGGCCTTCATCCGGCTCGTGCTGAAGGAAGACCGTGAGGGCGTGATGCAGTTCATCGCCAATTCGTACGTCACGCTTTACCGCCAACAGAAGAATGTCATCCGAGGACGCCTCATCACCGCTGCCCGCGTCTCCTCTGCCACAGAGCAGAAGATGCGACAGATGGTGGAGAGTAAGACTAATGGAACAGTGGAGTTCGAGACCGAGGTGAATCCCGATATCATCGGGGGCTTCATCCTCGAGTACGACAGTTATCGCATGGATGCGTCTGTCAAGTCGAAACTCAACTCCATTCTCAACACCTTGAAAAAGTAAAAAGGTAAAAAAGTAAAAAAGTAAAGAAATGTCAGATAAGATTAAACCAAGCGAAGTATCCCAGGTCCTGCTCGACCAACTCAAGGGTATCTCCAACGCTGAGAAGTTCGACGAGGTCGGTACCGTGCTCACCGTGAGCGACGGCGTGGCCCGCATCTACGGACTCCGCAACGCCGAGGCCAACGAGTTGTTGGAATTCGAGAACGGGACGATGGCTATCGTGATGAACCTCGAGGAAGACAACGTCGGTTGCGTGCTCCTCGGCGGTACGTCGGGCATCAAGGAGGGCATGGTTGTGAAGCGCACCAAGCGCATCGCCTCGATCCGTGTCAACGACAACATGCTGGGCCGCGTCATCAACCCGCTGGGACAGGCTATCGACGGCAAGGGAGACATCGACCTGAGCGACGCATTCGAGATGCCGCTCGACCGTAAGGCTCCTGGTGTGATCTACCGTCAGCCCGTGAAGGAGCCGCTGCAGACTGGTCTGAAGGCCATCGACTCGATGATCCCCATCGGCCGCGGACAGCGCGAACTCATCATTGGCGACCGTCAGACGGGTAAGACCGCCATCGCCGTGGATACCATCATCAACCAGAAGAGTTTCTATGAGGCAGGCAAGCCTGTCTATTGTATCTATGTCGCCATCGGCCAGAAGGCCAGTACCGTTGCCGCCCTCGTGAGCACGCTCCAGGAGCACGGTGCCATGCCTTACACCATCGTGGTGGCTGCTACGGCTGCTGATCCTGCTGCCATGCAGTACTATGCACCGTTTGCAGGTGCCGCCATCGGCGAGTACTTCCGCGACCGTGGCCTGCCTGCCCTCGTGGTCTACGACGACCTGTCGAAGCAGGCCGTGGCCTACCGTGAGGTGTCGCTGATCCTCCGTCGTCCGTCAGGACGTGAGGCCTATCCCGGCGACGTATTCTATCTCCACAGCCGTCTCCTTGAGCGCGCTGCCAAGATGAACGAACAGCAGGAAGTGGCCGAGCAGATGAACGACCTGCCCGAGTGCATGAAGGGTCACGTGAAGGGTGGTGGCTCACTGACCGCCCTGCCTATCATCGAGACCCAGGCCGGTGACGTATCGGCTTACATCCCGACCAACGTGATCTCCATCACCGATGGTCAGATCTTCCTTGAGAGCGACCTCTTCAACCAGGGCTTCCGTCCTGCCATCAACGTCGGTATCTCCGTATCCCGTGTAGGTGGCTCGGCCCAGATCAAGTCCATGAAGAAGGTGGCAGGTACGCTGAAGATCGACCAGGCACAGTATCGTGAACTCGAGGCCTTCTCGAAGTTCTCCAGCGATATGGATGCCGTGACGGCCATGACGCTTGACCGCGGACGTAAGAACAACCAGTTGCTCATCCAGCCGCAGTACAGCCCGATGCCTGTAGGCGAACAGATCGCCATCCTCTACTGTGGTGTACACGGACTGATGCGCGAGGTGCCCATCGACAAGGTGCGTGAGTGCCAGAACCAGTTCCTCGACAAACTGCGCTCGGCCAATCCCGAAGTCATCCAGACGCTTGCCAGCGGAAAGATCGACGACGAGACTACCGGCAAGATCGAGGCAGTGATGGCCGACATTGCGGGAACGTATAAAGCCTGATAGCCTATGCCCAGCCTGAAAGAAATTAAAGGCCGCATAGCCTCAGTCAACTCCACGCGAAAGATCACGTCGGCGATGAAGATGGTGGCCTCCAGCAAACTGCATCACGCACAGGTGGCCATCCAGAACATGCTGCCTTACGAGACGATGCTGGAGCACATCCTCAAGTCGTTCCTTGCAGCCGAGGCAGAGGCACATACTGTCTTCGATCAGCCTCGCCCTGTGAAAAAGGCCGCGCTTGTGGTTTTCACTTCTAACTCTTCTCTCTGCGGCGGATTCAATGCCAATACCATCAAGATGATGATGCATGCCATTGATGACTATGCCGAGAAGATTGGTCGTGAGAATGTGGAAATCTATCCCATTGGCCGCAAGGTCTATGAGAAGGCAAAGAAACTGGGACTGAACGTGCGAGGTGATTTCTCTGCTTTGGCTGATAAGCCCAATGTCAATCAATGTATTGAGATTGCGATGGAGTTGGGAGGAAAGTTTTATGATGGTGAGATTGACAAGGTCGAACTGATCTATCATCACTTTAAGAGCGCAGGCTCTCAAGTGCTCACCCGAAAGACATTCCTTCCCATCGATATTGAGAGCGAACTGAAGGCCGACCACGAGCGCGACTTGACGAGCATCATCGCCACGAAGGAGTCGCAGGAGTACCTCAAGAAGCGCGGCGAGCGACAGACAGAGCGCCAGCAGGAGGAGGTGAAGCCACTTAACGATAACTTCATCGTGGAGCCAGACATGGACACCGTCCTCTCGCAACTCTTACCGAAGTACGCCCACCTGATGCTCTACACGGCGCTGCTCGACTCGAACGCCTCGGAGCATGCGGCACGAATGGTGGCCATGCAGACGGCTACGGACAATGCCGACGAACTGCTCCGCCAGTTGAACTTGCAGTACAACAAGAGCCGCCAGCAGGCGATCACCAACGAACTGCTCGACATCGTCGGCGGTTCAGTCAACAACTAACCAACGGA
>JAFUAK010000084.1 GCA_017460765.1 Prevotella sp.
CCGCCTGGGACCAGTCGATGATGTGTGAGGAAGCGAGAGTAGAACTGGGGTTGGATTAAAGGTGAAAAGGTGAGAAGGTGAAAAGGTGAGAAGGTGAAAAGGTGAGAAGGTGAACAGGTGAGAAGGTGAAAAGGTGAGAAGGTGAAAAGGTGAGAAGGTGAAAAGGTGAAAAGGTGAGATGAAGAATATCTATTTCCTATCCGATGCCCACTTAGGGTCGCTGGCCATTCCGCATGGAAGGATGCAGGAACGGCGACTGGTGCGCTTCCTTGACTCTATCAAGGAGAAGGCGTCAGCCATCTACCTGCTGGGCGACATGTTCGACTTCTGGTACGAATATAAATACGTGGTGCCCAAGGGCTATACCCGCTTCCTGGGTAAACTCTCCGAACTGACGGACATGGGTGTGGAAGTGCACTACTTCACGGGCAACCACGACATCTGGGCCTACGACTATCTGGAGAAGGAGTGCGGCGTCATCCTGCACAAACAGCCTGAGACGACGGAAATCTACGGTAAGATGTTCTTCCTGGCTCATGGCGACGGTCTCGGCGACCCAGACAAGAAATTCAAGTTGATCCGTGCTGTCTTCCACTCCAGATTCTGCCAGTGGGCATTCTCCAACCTCCATCCCCGCTGGGCGATGTGGTTCGGCCTGAACTGGGCGAAACACTCGCGCATGAAGCGGCCCAACGGCGAGGAACCAGCCTATATGGGTGAGAATCGCGAACATCTGGTGCTCTTCACGAAGAAATATATCCAGTACCACTCCAACGTGGACTACTTCATCTACGGGCATCGCCATATCGAGGTGGACCTGCAACTGACCAAAAAGGCCCGCATGATCATCCTCGGCGACTGGATTACCCACTTCACCTATGTGGTCTACGACGGCGACCATCTGTTGATGTCGCAATATATTGAGGGCGAAAGCCGTCCATAAATAATTGAACTAGGCAATATGAAAAAGAAAATCGTAACTTTCGGAGAACTTCTTCTCCGATTCTCCAAACTGGACCACCTCCGACTGACTCAGGGGGATATGTTTACCAGCAAATACGGCGGAAGTGAGGCCAATGTAGCCGTCTCACTCGCCACACTCGGTGAGGACGTCACCTATATCACCCGTCTGCCCGACACCCCTGTGGGACACGCCGGAGCCATGTGCATGGCCCAATTGGGGGTAGACATCAGTCATGTGCTCTACGGCGGACAGCGCATCGGCACCTATTATTTTGAGCCTGCTGCCGGCATGCGGGCTGCGAAGGTGATCTATGATCGTGCCAACTCGGCCTACTACGATCTGAAGCCAGGCATGATTCCCTGGCGGGAAATCCTGAAGGACTGTTCCTACTTCCACGTATCAGGTATCACAGCCGCTATCTCGCCGCAGGCTGCCGAAGCCACCTTCGAAGCCCTTGACATCGCCGACGAACTGGGTGTGACCATCTGCTTCGACATCAACTACCGCAAGAACCTGTGGAAATACGAAGGAGCGAATCCCCGTGAGACACTCAGCCGCATGTTGTCGCGCTGTGATATGATGTTCGGCGATGCCATCGAATTCGAATGGCTCAGCGAACACCCACAGCCGCCCTTCACGGCTACTGACTCCAACTTCCAGATGCAGATGAATGAATACCGCGAGTGGTTCGACGAACTGCACGAACACTACCCCCGTCTGAAGCATTGGATGATGGGCATGCGCAACATCGTGTCGTCCAAACACCACACGTTGACATGCCTGCTCTGGACGGAAGGCAAACTGCTCCAGGCCCCCATCATCGATATTCCTGATGTGATTGATCCCGTGGGTGTGGGCGATGCCTTCATGGGTGCCTGGCTGCACGCCGTCAAAGTGTTCCCAGATGACAGACAGGCACAACTGAACTACTCATTGGCCGCTGCTGCCCTAAAGAACACCATCCCAGGTGACTTCAACCTGTCAACTCACGAGGAAATCATGGATTACATTTTATCGAATTCTGTTTTCAGCCAGTCCATGCGAGTGTTCAGCCACTCCTTCACCGACTGCACTTCATTATAGTAACTGCCCCAGATTTCATAATTGGGCAGGGCATAGTGGTATAAGGTATGCCATCTGTCCTCATTCTCCTGAGCGGAGCGTTTCAGGTAGGTAGCCGTCTCGTCCATCTCACGGAAGATGTCATTCTTACGGCTGTAGAAATAATCGTAACGCTCCTTGACTCTTGCCACGAATTCAGGATCCTTAAACATCCTTATAATCCAGTCAGACTTCTTGATCCAGAAGTTGTAGGGTCCACGTTCCCAATAGTCAGTATTTCCGAAAGCGAGGTCAAAGTCCCAGACCGGTCCCATCGTAATCTTTCCGCCTCGCTTCAGGTGCATATAGCAACTGTACATCATGGTCGCATCAGGATTATGCGTAATCTCATTGATTAGATACCAATCAACGAAGGAATCCATGTCGAAATAGTTCTTCCACCCCATTGCAGGATCCAGGAAGAGATCCGAGTACAGCACATCGTCAGCCGTTGAGACGAAATTACGCACATATTCGAAATTTTCGTCATCTATCTCCACCTCAGGATCCTCGATACTGATAGGAGCCGTCATGTGGTTGGTGAAGAAGAACCTGGCATCCTCACCACCCTCGAACTGGACACGGTTGTCGACCTCCAGCAGGAAGCCGTCGTCGCCTACTGCCACACGGTGATTGGAAATCTTGATCTTCTCACATACCTCATAGGTTCCGTTATATTGCCCGTTGAGAATCAGGTCGACGAAATGGGAACTGGGCGTATAATTCAGGTTACTGATCTTACCCATATAGAGGGCCGTGTGGTTACGGATAGCCGATTTGTCGGCATAGTTCGCAATCAGTACCCAGGACCTGTCCTTGTGCTCGCCAAACAGAGACACCTTATCAATGAATTTCAGGCGATACGGCTTCTTCGGCCATCTCACCCAAGTAGAGTTTCCACGGCCCTTGATCTGCAAGTCAGCCTCCAGCAAGTCGCCTGCGTCTCGGGTCCTGATATCCTCCGTCAATGTCATGTGTGCATTGATATACACCTCTTTTGAAGTAATAGCCGCACCACCCTCGGTATCGATCCGCATGATGGGCAGGCCGGTATAGGAATGGACATACATCGTATAACTGACAGACTTCTCAGAAGTATGCACTGTGACGGTGACAGGTGCCTTGAAATCGAACATGGAAGCACCACTCTGCGCCTCCATCCCATCAATCGTCACCAGCGTTCCATCGAATGTGAAACGGGGTATCAGGTATTTCTCAGTAGTAATCATGGGCAGCCAGCATTCAATGACGCTGTCACCGATAATCTCACAAGTCAGATTCTCTGTCAGCATGGGATTCTCGTCGGTCACGAACTCTATCATGCGTAGTTTTGGTTCCACGATGGGGACAATGGCCAGGACGGCTTCAAGGCTGTCCAGTTTCTTCTCCAGTTCGTCGGCCTCCAGTTGCAGCCTGGCATTCATCTCAGCAAGGGCTGCATTCCATTTCTCCTGAGCCTCATTCTGCTTTCTCAGTTCCTCATTCTGCTTCTGCAGTTCTTTATTGGCAGCCTCTCTCTGGTCAAGACGGATATAGAAATCCGTCAGGTCCTTCGTGCATGCCGTCAGGCAAAATGCTATCAGAATAGGGAAAAATAACTTTTTCATCCTTGCTCGTATAAATACAATCACTAACCCATTGCGTCAAACTCCTGCTTCAGCCAGTCCATGCGGTATGTCAGCCAATTCTTCATATTGACGACCAGCGACTGATAGACCGCCCAAGTATCCGTAATACGTGAATTCTTATAGCCTTCAAAGGTGTCCCACTTGTTATCATCCTCCTGTACTGCATACTTCAGGTAGGCAGCATTGGCATTGATCTCCGCAATGATATCCTGCTGGTGATCATAGAAAAAGCCGAAGCGTTCTTTCACCTTAGCCACAAAGGCAGGGTCCTCGAAAAGACGTGCGAACCAGTTCACATTCTTAATGACAAAGCCACTCGCATCCGTCTTCGCAACATTGCCAAACGCCTTTTCAAAATCCAGCAGCGGTCCCATCTTCAGTTTTCCGTTCTGCTTCAGATTCATCATGCAATTGGCCATAAAGGCTCCATCCTCATTCTTGGCAATCTCGTTGATGAGATACCAGTCGACAAAAGAGTCGATATCCAGATACTTCTGCCAGCCTGATGATGCGTTGGTAAAATCCGGTGAGAACAAGACCTCTTCTGCTGTTCCTACGAAATTACCCACATAGGAGAAGGCTTCTTCCGTGGGAGATGAAGGGAAGATGAAAGACACCTCATTCTCCAGATGATCCGTGGCGAAGGTAATGTTCCCCGACGGCTCAGAACCAATGCTCAGGATAAAGCCGTCGCTCCCGACATTCACCTTATTCTCCGTGGCTTCTATCTGTTCTTCCAGCAGGTAAGTCCCAAAGAACCTGCCGTTCATGAACATATCGACATAGTGGGATCTGGGGGTATACTCCAGATTACTGATCCTGCCCATATAGAAGGCTGTCTGGTTATGGAGGAATGTCTGGTCATCGTTGTTGGGGATCAGGCGCCATGCAGTACCTCTGGGATCGTCAAGAATCGTAAAGTTCGAATTAAAGCGTATCGCATAGGTGTTCTTGGCCAACTGCAGTTCGTCACTGATTTTGGGACGATACCAGTCTATCTCCCCCAGACCCATGATTTTCACGCTGCCCTGGGTAATATCACCAAGAGCCCTCGTCGTAGAACTTCCGACAACCTTGATATAGCCGCCATAATATTGGTTCGTATAGACGATGTTGACATGACTATTGGTATCCAGCCATACGGAAGGCAGACCTGTATAGGTATTGACGTGCACCGTATAGTTCTTGATCTGCGTAGCAGTGATGACACTCAACACGACAGTACGGTTGAAATTGAACTGCGTCACCCCACTCTCCGCTTCCTCGCCATTAATGGTCACGACAGAGCCCTGGAACGTGAATCGCGGAATCAGTATCTTATCAGTGGTCCCTGCGTTCAGTATACGACATTCCACAGCACTGTCACCGATAATCGTACAAGGCGTATTTTCGATGAGTTGAAGAGGATTGTCTGCTGCAACGAATTCCATAGAGAACAGGAAAGGCTCTATCTCTTCCTCGTACTCTTCCAGATCCTTCAGCCGCTGCTGGATCTTCTCGTTCTCTTCCTGACGCTTCTTGGCCTCAGCATCAAGTTCCTCACCCTGACGCTTCAACCTGTCGCTTTCCTTCTGGAGTTCCTCGTTTTCCTTCTCCAGGTTCTTGCCTTGCTGCTCGATCTCCTCAATCCGTTTCTCGATGTCGGTCAGGTCTTGCTTGCAGGCTGAAAAGCAGATTACCGCCACTAACAACAGAACAAAATTCTTCATCTCATCAAAAATACTAATGGTTATGTTTATTCTTATACCAGGTTCATCGTGTCGGTAGCGATCATCAGTTCCTCATCGGTAGGAATGACAACCACCTTCACCTTGGAGTCATCGGCAGAGATAACAGCCTCCTCGCCACGAACATTGTTCTTCTGCTCGTCGAACTTCACGCCGAGGAACTCCAGGCCCTTGCAGACCTCTGAACGCATAGAAATTTGGTTCTCACCGACACCAGCGGTGAAGACAATCACGTCGACACCACCCATGGCAGCAGCATAGGCACCGATGTACTTCTTAATGCGGTAGAAATACATGTCTTGAGCCAACTTAGCCTTGGGATCGCCGTTCTTGGCAGCGTTCTCCACGTCGCGCATATCGCTGGAGCCGCCTGTGATACCGGCCACACCGCTCTTCTTATTGAGCAGGTTTGACATTCCGTCGGCATCCAGTCCGAGTTTCTTCTCGATGAAAGTAACGGCACCACCGTCGATATCACCGGAACGCGTACCCATCACGAGGCCCTCCAGAGGAGTGAGACCCATCGAGGTATCCACGCACTTGCCATCGACGACAGCAGCGATAGAACCGCCATTACCCACGTGGCAGGTAATCACCTTCGTACCCTCGGGCTTCATACCCAGGAACTCCAGGGCACGGGCCGACACATAGCGATGGCTGGTTCCATGGAAGCCATAGCGACGCACACCATACTGCTCATAGAGTTCGTAAGGGATGGCATACATATAGGCCTTGGCAGGCATGGTCTGGTGGAAGGCCGTGTCGAACACACCCACCTGGGGCAGGCCCGGCATCAACTCCTTCACGGCGTTCACGCCCTTCAGGTTGGCAGGGTTGTGCAGCGGAGCCAGGTCCGAGCACTCCTCGAAGGTCTTCAGCACCTCGTCGTCGAGCAGCACGGACTTATTGAACTTCTCACCGCCATGCACCATACGATGGCCTACGGCATCAATCTCATCAAGACTCTTAATCACGCCGATCTCAGGATCTGTGAGCAGGGAGAAGATGAACTTCACGCCCTCAGTATGCTCAGGGATATCGTGCATAATCTGCTTCTTCTCACCGTTGGCAAGTTTCACCTTCACGAAAGCACCGTCAAGACCCACGCGCTCAGCACCGCCACTGGTCATCACACTCTTGTCGTCCATATTGTACAGCGCGTACTTAATCGAGGACGAACCACAATTCAGAACTAATATCTTCATTTTTTACCCTTTTACTTTTTTACCTTTTTACTTTTTAGCGTCCATAGCCTGGCAAGAGGTGATGGCAATCATATAATAGATGTCATCTACGGAACAACCACGGGAGAGATCGTTCACAGGACGGGCGATACCCTGGAGGATCGGGCCGATGGCAATAGCGTCACCCAGGCGCTGCACCATCTTATAGCCGATGTTACCCACCTCGAGGTTCGGGAATACCAGCACGTTAGCCTTACCGGCGATGTCAGAGCCGGGAGCCTTCTTGGCACCTACGCTGGGCACGAGGGCGGCATCAGCCTGCAACTCACCGTCAATCTTCAAGTTCGGATCCATCTCCTTGGCCAAACGTGTAGCCTCAATCACCTTGTCGCATACCTCATGCTTGGCACTGCCCTTCGTCGAGAAACTCAGCATAGCCACGCGAGGCTCGGCGAAACCAGCCACCGACTTAGCGGTCTGAGCCGTGCAGACTGCGATCTGAGACAGTTGAGCAGCATCGGGCATAGGCGTTACAGCCACGTCGCCGACTACCAGCACACCGTCCTCACCATACTGCTTCTCCTTCGAGATGAGCAGCAGACCACCGCTGACGCAGGTGATGCCGGGAGCGCACTTGATAATCTGCAGAGCAGGGCGCAGGGTGTCACCCGTTGTCGAGAGCGCACCGGAAATCTGACCGTCGGCACCCTCGGTCTTGATAATCATACATCCCAGATAGAGCGGATTCTTCACCAGTTTGCGGGCCTCTTCGATGGTCATGCCCTTCGACTTGCGGATCTCAGCCAGTTTCTCGGCCAGTTCCTCACTCTTCTCGTAGTTCTCAGGGTCGATCAGGGTAGCCTTACCGATATTCTGCAAGCCCTTTTCCTTAGCCAGTGCGGCCACCTTCTCAGGGTTACCAATCAGGATGATGTTGGCGATATCGTCTGCCAGGGCCTTGTCGGCTGCACAGAGTGTGCGCTCCTCTTCTGCCTCGGGGAGCACAATGCGCTGCTTGTTAGACTTAGCGCGCGCTACAATTTGACTTAATAAATCCATAGTTTGTTTTTTATTTAATATTGTTTATTGATTACCTTATATATTTTAGGTTGCAAAAGTAATAAAAAAAATCCGAATAGCCACAGTATTCGGATTATTTTTCAGAAAATTAAGTGAAAACCTTTACGTTTAATCACTCTAACTCTTTCGTGAGAATACTTTCTAACTCTTCGGCAGAAAGACGAAGACGGAATTCACCACGCTGGGCAATGGAGATACTACCCGTTTCCTCGGACACTACAATGGCCAAGGCATCGCTCTCCTGAGAGATACCCATAGCGGCACGATGGCGAAGTCCCAGTTCCTTGGGAATATCCATATCGTGGCTGACGGGCAGGATACAGCCTGCTGCCTTGATGCGCTTCTTTGAGATAATCATGGCACCGTCGTGCAAGGGCGAGTTCTTGAAGAAGATGTTCTCGATGAGGCGCTGGTTGATGCTCGCATCAATAACATCGCCCGTAGCCACAATGTCATCCAACGGCACATTGCGCTCAATCACAATCAGGGCACCGACCTTGCCCCTGCTCATGTTCATCGACGACATCACGAGCGGCATGATCATTTCCTTGATGTCCCGCCGCTCCTTCTCACGGCCCTTCGAGGAGGTGAAAAGGCGCATAATGCTGCGTATGCGCTGGTGGGCACCCAGATTATAGAGGAACTTACGGATATCCTCCTGGAAGAGTACGATCAGAGCGATGACACCCACGCTGACCAACTTGTCGAGAATGGAGCCAAGGAGACGCATCTGGAGCACCTGAGACACAAAGAGCCAGATGACGACGAAGATCATGATGCCCGTAAACACATTCACAGAACGCGAGTCACGCATCAGCCGGTAGATGTAGTAAAGCATCAGGGCTACCAGCAGGATGTCGATGATATCCTTTATTCCGAATTCGAAAAACATCTTTATTTGACCATTTGACAATTTATCGATTTGACAATCTTCACACATTCGACAGCCTCCTTCACATCATGGACACGAAGGATGCTCGCACCCTTCATCAGGGCGATGGTATTAAGGGCAGTTGTGCCATTGAGGGCTTCCTTGGGTGTACAGCCCAACTGCTTATAGATCATCGACTTGCGAGAAATGCCTACCAAAAGCGGGAGTTCCATCACAGAAAGCCTGTCGAGTTCATTCATCAACTGGTAATTCTGCTCCAGCGTTTTGCCAAAGCCGAAGCCGGGATCGAGGATGATATCCTTGGCACCGAAGTCGCGCAACTGCTGGACCTCTTTCGAGAAGTGCATCAGCATATCGTGCAGGTTGGGCTGCACGGACATCAAGATATAAGGTACACGCAAGCGGGCCACCATTCTGTACATTTCGGCATTGCCCTCGCTGACATCGTTGATGATATCGGCTCCAAATTCTTCCACGGCCATGCGGGCCACGTCAGGACGGAACGTATCGACGGAGAGCACCGTATAAGGCAGTTCACGGCGCACGATGTCGAGAGCAAATCGCAGGCGTTCCATCTCCTCTGTCTCGGATACCTGTGTAGCACCTGGACGGGTGGAACAACCTCCCACGTCAATGATAGTGCCACCCTGTTCGACAATCTCGTTGGCGCGCTCGACAACCTCCTGCTCCGTCTGCTTGCGACTCGCGGCATAGAAGGAGTCGGGCGTCACGTTCAGGATACCCATCACCTGCGGTTCACTGAGGTCCATCAACCTGCCTTGTACATTGATCGTATAGTCCATTTCGCCCACAAAGATACAAAATAATTGAGAATTAAGAATTAAGAATTAAGAATTTTCACTATCTTTGCAGCAAAATTCACGAAGTTTATGGAAATCAAGGAAATTTATACGCTCTATCAGCAGCACCCCTGCATCACGACAGACAGCCGTGACTGCCCGAAAGACAGCATCTTTCTCGCCCTGAAGGGAGAGTCGTTCGATGGGAATAAGTTTGCCATCGCCGCCCTGGAGAAAGGATGCAGTTACGCCATCATTGACAATGCACAATGCATCATGCACAATGCACAATATAGGGAACGCCTCATCCTTGTAGATGACTGCCTGCAGACTTTCAAGGACCTGGCACGCGAGCACCGCCGCCAGTTCGATATCCCCGTGATCGGCATCACCGGCACCAACGGCAAGACCACTACCAAGGAACTCGTGGCTGCCGTGCTGCAGAAGAAGTTCAACGTGCTCTACACACAGGGTAACTTCAACAACGACGTAGGTGTGCCCAAGACGCTCTTCCGTCTGACGAAGGAAAACGAGATTGCCGTCATCGAGATGGGAGCCAGTCATCCCGGCGACATCAAGACACTCGCCGAGACGGCGGAGCCCACCTGCGGTCTCATCACCAATGTCGGCAAGGCCCATCTGCAGGGCTTCGGCTCCTTTGAAGGGGTCATCAAGACGAAGTGCGAACTCTACGATTTCCTCCGCACCCGAGAGGACGGGCTCATTTTCCTCAACGCCGACAACGACTACCTTGTCGATCAGATTGGCGACGAGGAAGAGAACCTGTGGATATCCCCCTACTCCACCGACCCCGAAAAGCAGTACACCTGCATCAGTGGTGAGATCATCGCCTGCGACCCCTTCCTGAAGTTCCGCTGGCGCGAGCCGCTGATGACACTCGAGGAGGAAGGCCGCTCGACGAAATGGCACAAGGTACAGACGCAACTCATCGGCTCCTACAATATCGACAACCTGTTGGCAGCCATCGCCGTGGGCATCAACTTCGGCGTGGATCGCAAGAAGATCTGTGCGGCCCTGGAGGAATATACCCCCAGCAACAATCGCAGTCAGATGACCATCACCGCCAAGAACCGCCTCATCGTAGATGCCTACAATGCCAACCCGTCGAGCATGCAGGCTGCCCTCGAGAACTTCAAACTGATGCAGGCAGACCATAAGATGGCCATCCTCGGCGATATGCGCGAACTGGGTGAAGTCTCTGCCGAGGAGCACCAGCGCATCGCTGACTATCTGAAGACAATGGATGTGGAGGAAGTGTGGCTCGTGGGCGAGGAGTTCGGAAAGACCGACTGCGACTATAGGAAATTCAAGGATGTGGAAGAGGTAAAGGCCGCTATCACAGAGAAGAGCCCTGAGGGAAAGACTATCCTCATCAAGGGATCCAACGGCACGAAACTCTTCCAACTGCCAGAACTGCTGTGAGCACCGTGAGGGAAATAGGAATCATCCTGCTGTTGGCGCTGCTGGCGATAGGCTGTCAGCGGCAGAAGGATCCGGAGATCGGCAACGCCGTCTATTACTGGCGTACGGATCTCAGGCTCGACTCCACGGAGAGGGTCTTCCTCAGCCAATACCATATTAATAAGGTGTATTGTCGCTACTTCGACGTGGTGATGGACTCCGTACAGGGGCCACGACCCAATGCAACCATCACATTCAGCGACACCCTTCCTGAAGGCATCGAACTCGTGCCGACCATCTATATCACGGAGGACTGCATGCATGAGCCGCATGAGGGACTAGCGGAGAAGATCGTCAGCCGCATCCTCCAGATGAACGAGACCAACGGTATCGGGAACATCCGCGAGATTCAGATCGACTGTGACTATACCGACCGCAGCCGCAAGACCTACTACCAATTCCTGAACTCGCTAGGGACGGTTCTGAGTGAGTTCTCGACTGAAGACTCACTCAAAACCGTCCCCAGTGAGTTATCCACGACAATCCGACTGCACCAACTGACGATGCCTGCGCCACCTGTGGACTACGGCGTGCTGATGCTCTACAATACGGGCGATCCCCGCAAGTTTGAGGAGCGCAATCCCATCCTCGACATCCGCGACGTGGCGCCTTACCTGAAACGCCTCGACAAATACGACCTGCCACTGGCGGCAGCCTACCCCGTGTATAGTTGGCTACGCATCATTGACGGCGTACATATCGAGCACACCGTGGAGGCTGAGGAGATCCTGAAGGTGAAGCATGCCGTGGAGCAGAAACGGGAGGGACTGAAAAACAGCATCATCACCTATCATCTGGACAAAGAAAACATTAACAGATATAAACCAGAAACCTATGAAGAGATTTATCATCACTAACTTGTTGGCGCTGATGGCACTGCCCATCCTCGCATGTGCCTGGGTCGACACCCACAATTACTACCTGTTCCACGTCTATGACAGGGATGATTTCAGCGAGCGCATGGATCAGATTACCAGGAACAACTGGAAAGCCTACCTCGGTATGGGCGAGGACGAGTACTTCTACTTCCGCGCCGAGGATGTCATCAAGGCTGCCAAGGCAAAGAATGACCCGCTGATGGTCTCCTACGTCGAGAATCTGCAGAAGTACCTCGACTGCTCAGACATTGAGGAACGGAAACTCCGCGAGTGGAACTATCCCACAAAGGAAGAAATCGACGCCGCCAACAAGGCACTCACGACTGTGCGCACCTACGCCCAGAGCCAGTTGAAGACGCGTCTGCGCTCCCAGCATGCCCTGCTCTTCATGCGCTGTAACATGGTACTGGGCCACCATCAGGAGAACATCACCTTCTGGGAGCAGACGGCCAGCCAGTATATTGAGACCGTCTATAAGGACATGATGAAGAACATCTATGCGGGTGCCCTCTACAAGACGGGCCAGCACTTGAAGGCTGGAGAACTCTTCGCAGAGATGGGCGACTACAACAGTCTGATGACGCAGTACTACAAGAAGCGCTCCTTCGCAGCCATCCGCGAGGAGTACCAGACCAACCCGAATGCCAAGACACTATCCTTCCTCCTGCAGGACTTCGTGAACAATGCCCAGGAGGCCTATGACCACGACGGATCTGGCAAGTTGTTCGTGCGTGACATCTCCAACAAAGAGGCCACCCTGATGATCAATTTCTGCAGTCAGGTCGTTAAGGAGGGTAAAACAGAGAGCCCGGCCCTCTGGCAGGCTGCCAAGGCCTGGCTGGAGTATATGTTCGCCAGCCGGAAAGAAGCCCTGAGCGACATCAGCAAGGCCCTCACGATGGAGGGCGACGAGCACATGAAGGACAATGCCCGCGTGCTACACCTCTGTATGAAGTCGGCTATGTCGCCCAATAGTCAGGCGTTCGATGAGTGGCTCGCTGGCGAACTGGATTGGATCAAGCAAAAGGCAGAGCCAGACGGATTCTATGACGTAGCCCTGAATCGCATCACCCACCAGGTGCTCATGGCCCACTATCAGGACAGGCCCGTCACAAAAGCCGCCATTCTGAGCGCTACCAACAGCAGCGAGTACTACAACTATTTAGACACGATGAAGGTGACCGATCTGGAACAGTTCCACTTCTATACCCTCAGGTCTGCCAAAACCGACCTTGACAGATTCCTGAAGAAACATCTGCAGAAAATGGAGGAATACGACATGGCCGATCTTATCGGCATGAAGTGGATGCGCAACGGCCAGTGGGAGAAAGCCATCGAGTGGCTGAAGGACATCCCTGTATCCTACTACGAGAAGAAAGGCTGGGTTGTCTATGCCGCCATTCGTCGTTACAACCTCGGTCCTTGGATCAAGCGCCAGTGGCTGAATAGTGATCAACTGTATGGGGAGCATATCTGGAAACTCAGTTATCACCCGAGACTACAGTTTGCCCAGGAGATGCTGAAGATGGAGGGCGAGGTCAGCGTACTCTCTGGCGAAGCCCAGCAGAAGCAGTACTACGAACTGGCCGTACGCTATGCCCAGGCCAGTCAGGCAGGAGACTGCTGGTTCATGACCCATGACTCGAAGAGCGCCTACATCAGCACGGGAAAAGACGATGTCGATTTCGACGCCAAGGCCCTCTCGCTGCTCGAGAAGGCTGGTAGCCCGAAGGACTTCTTCCTGAAAGAGAAAGTACTTACTGGCAAGGCCTACCTTTATGGTTTCACATCGCCCTGGTACGAGATGGTATGGAACGATCAGACCTACGAGAACGACCTGATTGTCCAGCCCAATTCTCTGGGCTACAAGGCTTGGGCAGAACTGGCAGCCTTCGAGAAGGCCAATGCCTCAGAGACCAGCGGCTACGTGTCAAGATGCGATGAGTATAACAATTTCTTGAAGGTATTCGCCCAACGGTAGAAAACAAATGAGGGGCATTTTGCCCCTCATTTAAAAAATTTATCGCTTTTCTTGCACGTATTTCAAAAAATCTGTGTACCTTTGCACCCGCTTTCCGAAGCAATCGGGATGTAGCGCAGTTGGTAGCGCACTACGTTCGGGACGTAGGGGTCGGGCGTTCGAGTCGCCTCATCCCGACCAAATCCACAAATAATCCCCGCCAATTTGGCGGGGATTATTTATTATACCCTTTATACTGGCTCATAAGGCAGACCGAAGACATCGGCAACGGCCTTGTAGGTCACCTTGCCCTCCACGATGTTCAGGCCCTTGGCCAGGGCGGGATCATCCTTGCAGGCCTGCTGCCAGCCCTTGTCTGCCAGGGCTACGGCATAGCGCAGGGTGGCGTTCGTCAAGGCGAGCGTCGAGGTATGGGGTACAGCACCCGGAATATTCGCCACGCAGTAGTGCACGATGCCATCAACCTCGTAGACGGGTTCGCTGTGGGTCGTCGGATGGGAAGTCTCGAAGCAGCCACCCTGGTCGATAGCGACATCCACGAGCACCGTCCCAGGCTCCATCAACTTGAGCATGTCCCTCGTAATCAGATGGGGTGTCTTGTCGCCCGGCACCAGCACGGAGCCCACGACAAAGTCCACCGTCGGCAACTGCTCGCGGATATTGTGCTCCGACGAATAAAGCGTATGCACGTTGGCGGGCAGTTCCATATCCAACTGGCGCAGACGGGGCAACGAGATATCCGTGATCGTCACCTCGGCACCCATGCCAGCAGCCATCCTGGCAGCAGCCTCTCCCACAATACCGCCTCCGAGCACCAGCACCTTGGCTGGCGACACGCCAGGCACGCCACTGATCAACTTGCCCTTGCCACCCTTGGTTTTTTGCAGGTAGTAGGCCCCGTTGAGGGCGGCCATCCGTCCTGCCACCTCACTCATCGGCAACAGCAGGGGCAGCGAGCCATTAGCAAGTTGCACCGTCTCGTAAGCCAGACACACGGCCCCACTCTTGAGCATCGCCTCCGTCAGTTCTTTCTCGCACGCGAAATGGAAATAGGTGAAAAGCAACTGCCCCGGCCTCACCAGTTCGTACTCCGGCTCAATAGGTTCCTTCACCTTCACGATCATCTCCGCCTCACGATACACGGCCTCGATGGTGGGCAGGATACGGGCTCCCGCTTTCACGTAGTCGTCATCGCTGAAGCCACTGCCTTCGCCAGCAGTATGCTGGACGCTCACCTCATGGCCGTGCCGCGTCAGTTCAGCCACTCCCGCAGGGGTCATACCCACGCGGTTCTCATTGTTCTTAATCTCCTTGGGGATTCCTACTTTCATAACGCTACCATATTTTAGTTAAACAAATCTATCCTTCGAAGCCCTCGGGGTTGCGCTTCAGATTCTCGATAAACTCGTCAATCTTGCGGAGTTCACGGGGGATGCGGATATTCTGCGGACAGTGGGGCTCACACTGGCCACACTGGATGCAGTGGTCCGGCTGCCTGTCGCGGGGTACGACACGATCCAGCGACACAAGGTACTGGCGGCGGTGCTTGCGGTACTCGGCATCGCCTGCACCCATGGGCAGCGAACCCTCGTTCTTACATTTATTATAATGTACGAAGATGGCTGGGATATCGATGCCATACGGACAAGGCATACAATACTTACAATCATTACAGGGGATATTCTCGAGACCCACGATCTTCTGGGCAATCTCCTTGTCGAGGTAGCGCAACTCATCATCCGACAGCGGCTTCAACGGGCAATAGGAGAGCAGATTGTCCTTGAGGTGCTCCATATAGGTCATGCCTGAGAGTACGGTGAGCACGCCCTCTGGCGTTCCAGCATAACGGAAGGCCCACGAGGCCACAGAGCGCTCCGGGTCCTTCGACTTCAATTCAGTTGCCAGATACTGGGGCAGATTGGCCAGACGCCCACCCAGCAGCGGCTCCATGATGACGGCGGGGATGCCCTTCTTATGGAGTTCCGCATAGAGATAAGAGGCATCGACATTACGGTTGTTGATCTCGTTGGCATAGTCCCAGTCGAGATAGTTGAGTTCAATCTGCACGAAGTCCCAGTGATACTTGTCTTGCATGGCAAGGACTTCATCAAAAACCTCCTGTTTCCCATGGAACGAGAAGCCCAGGTTACGGATACGGCCTGCCTTGCGCTCTTCCATCAGATAGTCCATGATGCCGTTGTTCAGATAGCGCTTCTCAAACTCATCCATGCCTCCGCCAACACTATGCAACAGATAGTAGTCGATATAATCGACCTGCAACTCTTTCAACGAATTGTGGTACATCACGATAGCCTTCTCGCGCGAATGGTATTCCGGATTGAAATTGGAAAGTTTCGTCGCTACGAAATATTCATCACGCTTATGGCGGTGCAGGGCGATGCCAGTGCAGTGCTCCGACTTACCCATGCAATACACGGGTGACGTGTCGAAATAGTTCAGTCCATGCTCGATGGCGTAATCGACCTGTTTGTTGATCATCTCCTGGTCGAACTCCTCCGTATCAGGGATCATCGGCAGGCGCATCATGCCATAGCCGAGGAGCGACACCTTATCCTTCGTGGTAGGATTCTCGCGGTAGGTCATCTGTCCCACAGGCGGTTCCACCTGGTTCTTATACTCATCGGCAGCCTTCTGCTCTGCCTTGTTCGCCTGCTTGCATCCTGCCAGCGTGGCGGCAGTAGCGACGGTCCCTGCCCCAAATAGTTTCAGGAACCCCCGCCTCGTTATATTATTATGCTTCATAAATGGTCAAATTGTAAATAGTCAAATAGTCAAATCTTACGGTGTACTTCATGTCCTTCAACGATAATGGCCGAGAAGGGACGCGATGGACAGACATACTCACAGGCGCCACAGCCGATACAGACGTTCTCGTTGACAGCAGGCACCATGGGCGACTCGTCATCATCAGGATCAGACGGCACCATCTCAATGGCTCCCGTAGGACAGTGGCGCGCACAGTTGCCGCACTCCACACCATCCGTCAGTGGCACGCAGTTCTGTTTGATCCACACGGCATGGCCAATCTGGATCGAAGACTTCTCAATATCATCGAGCGGTTTGATAGCACCCGCAGGACAGACATCGGAGCAGCGCGTACACTCTGGACGGCAATAGCCGCGCTCGTACGACATCGTGGGCTGCATCAGGTGCATCAAGTCGGTAGAGGGACGGAGCACATGGTTCGGACACTCCGACACACAGAGTTGGCAACCCGTACAGCGCGTGGCGAGGTTGGAGAAGGAACGCGAGCCAGGAGGTGTCAGCGGCGTCTGGCGCTCTGGTATCGCCTTATCCTCGAGTTCTGCCAGACCACCGTCCATCAGTTTCTCCTTCTTCTGGGCCAAGGCAGCCGTCGTGGCAAGAGCCGTAGCCAACAGGAAAGAGCGCTTCGATCCATCAACAGAAGCACCCCTCCTGTCTCCTGTCTCCTTACTTCTTACTCCTTCCTCCTTACTCCTTCCTCCATACTTCAGAGCCCCGAACTTACACTTCTCGATGCAATCACCACAGACCACACAGCGACTATAATCAACGGTATGCGTCTTGTAGTCGATGCAGGCCGCCTTGCAGTTCTTC
>JAFUAK010000085.1 GCA_017460765.1 Prevotella sp.
AGCCAGCAGGCGCCCCCAGTCGCTGCGACCCTCATAACCGCCCAGTTTCAGACCGACAGTCATCGCCGGACCGAAATACTGTGTGTAGTCGTCGATGCCCGTCTTGAAGTTGGTGATCAGTCGGGTGTTGCTGTGCGGATTTTTATAGTCCTGACGGAACGACGCTTTGTCGCCCTTGATGATCCATCCGGCAGCGAACACGGGTATGCCTACAAAGGTGAGGTCATCCATCACCTTATAAGGTTTTACACCAGGGTTGGTGCGCATCCATGTCCAGTGTTTCTTTGTCGGAAGTGTAGGATTTTCCAGCCGTAATTCCAACTCTGGACGGTAGTTACTGGTTGTCTGATAAGTCAGGCGAGGTTCCATCTCTGGTATTGTCAACTTCAAGAGATTGTCTGATTCAGTCTCGGCCCCCATGGGCAGGGCGGCGACGAGCGTAAGTATTAAGATGATTAGAATGGTTTGTTTCATTGTTCTTCTTCCTTTTTCTGATACTTTCCGGTGCCATTGCAGACGGCGCAGGTGTAGCGGCCGTCGGGAGTCTTGCCGAATCCCCGGCAGGTGGGACATTTGCCCTCCTGCTTCAGTTTCTCCGCCTCTTTTGCCTGTTGCTTGGCACTGGGATGCGATCCTTTCGGCTTCTGCGCTTTCTGCAATCCACTATATGCACTGGATTCTACTGCGTCGCTGAAAATCTCCTGAATAGTGCACGAACTCAGAAAAACTATTGTGAGGACGCCCATTGCCAACCTATGTATTGTCTTATTCATTTCCCACCTCAATATCGAACATACTTGACAGGAATCCTGTGTGGTACTCCTCATTAGGTTTCTGCTGATTCACCTTCAGCCAGCGGCTCCAGCCAGTCAACTGATCGAAACGCAACTGGCCGTAGGTGGCATCGAGGGTGGACCCCCAATTATCAGCGATAGGATACATACTGGAGAAATATGCTCGCATACCATCTGAATAGAAGATGTATTCCTCCATACTTTTCAGGGAAGAGAACTTATACTGGGCACAGATGTTCACATTCTTGTAGGCCTCTTCGTCGGCGAAGGAGAAGTCCATAATGTTCTGCATCAGCAGCACGTCGAGGTTGCCGCCGCCGTGACCGTAATAGATAATGGTGTAGTCAGCCAACTCTTCCGGCTGTTGTGGCGTATCGGGAGCGACGGGATTGTCGTTTTGGTTAGTACAAGCCGTGAAGGTCACTGCCATGAGCACTGCGCACATCAGCGTGAACAGGGCGGCACGGTTGATGCCTTGAGCCACGGCCTTGTCGATGATCGACTGGTTGCGGCGTACCTCGTGGATGATGACGTCGTTCTTCTGCTTGATGTCCTCGTCCTTGCGGTGCATCTGCCAGAGCAGAACGACGACCAGTGCCGTCAGCACCGCTACGATGCCGACCAGCATGAGGATGATAGTGGATGTTTGCATAGGTCTGTGTCTGAATAAAAGTTTACGGGCGCAAAGTTAGCCAAAACCTTGCGCCCGTACAATAGTGCAGACAGATTTACGAGTGTTTTCAGACAGATTTACGAATGTATCTGACGAAATTGCGTAGGCGAGAGACCGAAGCGGGCCTTGAACTTACGACCGAAATAGTTGGCGTCGGAGAAACCGCTGGCCTGTGCTACCTGCGAGACGGGGAGAGCGGGCTGGTCGTTGAGCAAGTTGACGGCGTACTCCAGGCGGCACTCGTTGATGAAGTCGGAAATGGAGGCATAGTCGCTGCCCTGAGCGAAGGCGGCACCGATGCGCTCTTTCGACAGGTGGAAATAGTCGATGGCGGCCTGACGGTCGAAAGCGGCATCGAGGTACAACTTCTCCCTGACGATGGTCTGGCTGAGAAACCGGAAAAGGTCAGCCTCCCCAAGCCCTTCCAAAGGAGGGCTTGGGTGTGCTTCCTGGTGGGCTTTCAACTTTACTATTTCGGTAATCTGCCGTGCCAGGAAGCGGTTCTTGCGCGTTTCCTCACGGTGGCGCAGGAAGTAATAGACGGCGAAGCAGGCCACGAGCAGGGCTATCACGGCCACGAGCCAAGCGATGATGTGCCAAAGCGAGGCCTCGGCCTTCTGCCGCTCTATCTCCATCCGCTGCTCGTAGTCGCGGAACCGCGCCGTGGTCAGGTCTTCATACATCGCCTCCATCTTCTCGGTCTCGCCCAGCAGCACCCACGTCGGCGCAATCATCTTGCGCCCGTCGAGCGTCTTGCCGTAGGCACTCTGCTCGAATTTCTCCAGACATTCATGCGCCTTTTGACTCTCGCCGTTCCTTGCGAATGCCTCGGCCATGTAACCGTAGGCTTGAGCGCGATAGAAGTCAATGTATCCCAGCCGGTCTTCGTCGGAAGGTTCGCGGTAGGTGCCGTCGCGGTAGTCGTCGGGGTGCTGCTCGTAGTCGGCGAGGCGGTCGATGATACGGTGGGCAATGGGGATAATATCGGTCTGGCCGTTGGGCGATAGGTACTCACCATCGCCTTCCTTTAATACGGTTATCTTCCGCTTGGCTGCAATCAGCCAGGCATCCAGTTCGTTGAATCGGC
>JAFUAK010000009.1 GCA_017460765.1 Prevotella sp.
GGCAGTCTGTTCCAGAGTTATGCAGAAGGCATCTGGAGTTTGGCACTATGTTTGCTACTACAATGTATACTACATCTTACACACAAGCGTGAGAAATAGATATCTCTATATCACCCTACTGGCCGTACTCGGATGGAATACAGAGAGCACAGCACAGAACGGAACCAAACAGGTGCCGCGCCTGGTGGTGAATATCACCATCGACCAGTTATGCAGCGACTATCTTGAATCATACGCTCCCTACTATGGTGCCAATGGCATTAAAAAACTGCTGGCACAGGGACTGGTCTACGAGAATGCCTCGTACCCCTTTGTCAGTCCTGACAAGGCATCGGCCATCTCAACCCTCATCACAGGTACTACTCCATCTTATCACAGTATCATAGCGGAGCAGTGGCTCGACAAGAGTAGTCTAAGACCTATCCAATGTACGGAGAATCCATTGCAGCCTGATGTACCGTCGCCTGTTCAACTGGCCGTGTCTACCTTGGGTGACGAACTAAAAATAGCAACACAGGGAGAAGCGAAAATATTTGCCATATCACCGTTTAAGGACATGGCAGTTTTGTCAGCGGGACATGCAGCAGATGGTGCGGTATGGATGAATGAAAGAACTGGGCAATGGACATATTCCCAGTATTACTCAAACACCACACCACAATGGCTATTGTCTTTCAATGAGTTAAGAAACATCAACGAAAAAGCGAAAAAGAAAGAATGGCTGCCGTTAATCATTCAGAAAAAACCAGAATTCAAGCATATATTCAAAAGCAACAGGCGTTATCAGGAATACCAGACATCTGGTTTGATAAATGCTGACATTACCGAATTGGCTTTGGCCTGCGTCAGTCAGCAGGACATGGGTATGGACGACACGACCGACCTGCTCTGTATCACTTACTACGCAGGGCATTTCGACCACAAACCTGTGACAGAATGTCAGAAAGAACTTGAAGATACTTATATCCGCCTGGACAAGGAACTGGAGAACCTTATGACACGCCTGGAAAGCAGAATCGGCAAGGAAGGACTGCTCTTCATCATCACCAGTACAGGCTATAGTGATCCTGACGGCATCGATTATGCCAAGTATCGCATCCCCACAGGAATCTTCTATATCAACCGTACAGCCAACCTGCTGAACATGTACTTCGGCGCCTTGTGGGGACAGGGGCGTTATGTGGAGACCTGCTACGACAACCAACTGTTTCTCAACCATAAACTGCTGGAATCCAAGCGTATCAGCATGAAAGATGCCTCCCAGCACGCTCAGGAGTTTATCTCCCAGATGTCTGGAGTCAGGAATGTCTATACAAGTCTGCATCTTCTCAACAGCAGTAACGATCAACTATTTAAGGTACGGAACAGTTTCAACCCACAGCGTAATGGTGACATTCTGATTGAGGTGGCCCCTGGATGGCACCTGCAGAATGAAGACACCAATTATGACAGACTGTCACAGGCATCTTCCCCTATATTCCCAATCATTATCTATGGTGCGGGAATCCAGGCTGCCCGTGTACAAATGCCCGTCACCACTGACAGGATAGCCCCCGCCATTGCCAAAACTATCCATATCAGGGCACCCAACGCCTGCACTGCAGAACCACTGTTCTGAACACCCAGAACTATGTTCTGCCCAATTTCTTTGGTGGTTACGATTTTATTTCGTAACTTTGCACCCGTTTTCAAGAAATCGTAAATCGTCAATAAGTAAATTGCAAATAACAATATGAATTTCAACAAGATTCTGAAGTCGTTGTTTGGTGACAAATCCACCCGCGACATGAAACTAATCCAACCCTTTGTGGAACAAGCCAAGGCTGCTACGGCCCAAGTGGCACCGCTGGACAATGATGCCCTCCGTCAGCGTACCAAGGAGATACAAAGGCAAGTACAGGATTCTGCCAAAGAGCAGAAGGCCAAGATCGCAGAACTGAAGGCCACCATTGAGAATACCCCCATCGACGAGCGTGCCAGTATCTTTGAGCAGATCGACAAGATAGAGAAGGAAGTTCTCGACATCTATGAGAAGGCGCTGAATGAGGTAATGCCTGAGGTGTTTGCCATCGTTAAGGAAACCGCCAAGCGCTTTGCCGAGAACGAAGAGACCATCGTGACTGCAACAGACTTCGACCGCGAACTGGCTGGTGACCCCAAGAAGGATTTCATCACCATTGATGGTGACAAGGCTATCTACCATAACCACTGGACGGCAGGCGGCAATGACCTGAAATGGGAGATGATCCACTACGACGTGCAGTTGTTTGGCGGTGTCGTGCTCCATCAGGGAAAGATTGCTGAGATGGCTACTGGTGAAGGTAAGACCCTGGTGGCTACTCTTCCTGTATTCCTGAATGCCCTCACGGGTAACGGTGTCCACGTTGTTACTGTGAACGACTATCTGGCCAAGCGTGACTCTGAGTGGATGGGGCCGCTCTATATGTTCCATGGTCTGAGCGTCGATTGTATCGATAAGCACCAGCCCAATAGTGAGGCCCGCCGCAGGGCCTATCAGGCAGATATTACATTTGGAACGAACAATGAGTTTGGTTTCGACTACCTGCGTGACAACATGGCCATCTCCCCTGCCGACCTGGTGCAGCGTTCGCATAACTACGCCATTGTCGACGAGGTAGACTCCGTGTTAATCGATGATGCCCGTACTCCGCTGATTATCTCTGGTCCCGTGCCTAAGGGCGACGACCAAATGTTCGAGGAATACCAGCCGCTGGTGGAGCGTCTCGTTGGTGTTCAGCGCCAACTGGCTACCCAGTATCTGGCCGAGGCCAAGAACCTGATTGGAGAAGGCAACAAACTGGTGGAAGCAGGCAACAAGAAAGAAGGTCAGGAAAAACTCGATGCCGGTTTCCTGTCACTCTACCGCTCCCACAAGGCCATGCCTAAGAACAAGCCACTGATCAAATTCCTTTCAGAGGAAGGTATCAAGGCTGGCATGCAGAACACGGAGAACATCTATATGGAGAACAACAACCGCAGGATGCCTGAATGTGTGGAGCCCCTCTACTTCGTGGTGGACGAGAAACTGAATTCTTGCGACCTGACAGATAAGGGTACGGCGTGGTTGGCCAAGCAGGTGAACGATACAGAACTCTTCGTACTGCCAGACATCACCTCTGAACTCTCCGCTCTGGAGACAGAAACAGACCTAAGCGATCAGGAGCGTCTGGATAAGAAAGATGAACTGCTGAACCACTATGCCGTACAGAGTGAGCGTGTCCATACCCTCCAGCAGTTGCTGAAGGCCTACTGTATGTTTAATAAGGATGATGAATACGTCGTCATCGATGGTGAGGTCAAGATTGTGGACGAGCAGACGGGCCGTATCATGGAGGGTCGTCGCTGGAGCGACGGTCTGCACCAGGCTGTGGAGGCCAAAGAGCACGTAAAAGTGGAGGCTGCCACCCAGACCTTCGCCACCATCACCCTGCAGAACTACTTCCGCATGTACCACAAACTGGCAGGTATGACGGGTACGGCTTCTACGGAGGCTGGTGAGTTTTGGGATATCTATAAACTCGATGTGGTGGAGATTCCCACGAACCGTCCCGTGATCCGTAACGATCAGGATGACCGTGTGTACAAGACGGCCCGTGAGAAATACAATGCTGTGATTGAGGAAATCGAGAAGATGCGTAACGCTGGACGTCCGACCCTGGTTGGTACGACCTCTGTGGAAATCTCTGAGTTGCTCTCGAAAATGCTTTCAATGCGCAAGATCCCACACCAGGTGCTGAACGCCAAACTTCACCAGAAGGAGGCCGACATCGTGGCACTGGCAGGACAGTCGACAAATGGTCTTGGCGCTGTTACCATCGCCACTAACATGGCAGGTCGTGGTACTGATATCAAACTGTCACCTGAAGTAAAGGCTGCAGGTGGTTTGGCCATCATTGGTACAGAGCGCCACGAGAGCCGTCGTGTGGACCGACAGTTACGCGGACGTGCAGGTCGTCAGGGGGATCCGGGTTCCTCTGTGTTCTTTGTATCTCTCGAAGACAAACTGATGCGTCTGTTTGCCTCTGAACGCATCGCCTCCGTCATGGACCGTCTGGGCTTCAAGGACGGAGAGATGATCGAAAGCCCGATGATCTCAAAGAGTATCGAGCGTGCCCAGAAGAAGGTGGAGGAGAACAACTTCGGTATCCGTAAACGACTCATCGAGTACGACGATGTGATGAACAAACAGCGCACCGTCATCTATGAGAAGCGCCGCCACGCCTTGATGGGTGAGCGTATCGGCATGGATATTGCCAACATTGTCTGGGACCGTGTGGTGAACATCATTGAGAACAACGACTATCAAGGTTGCAAGGAGGAGTTCCTGCACGTGCTGTCGATGGAGGTACCCTTCAACAGTGAGGAGTTCATCAACCAGCCACATGACGTATTGACTGAAAATGCCTTCCAAGCAGCCATCGGCAACTTCAACCGTCGTACGGAGCGAATCCAGACGGTGGCACAACCCATCATCAAGCAGGTCTATGAGAATCAGGGGCAGATGTACGAGCGTATCATGGTGCCTATGACAGACGGACGCCGCATGTACAACATTCCTTGTAACTTAAAAGAGGCCTACGAGACGGAGAGCAAGTCCATCGTGAAAGAGTTCGAGAAGAGTATCCTACTCCATATCATCGACGACTCCTGGAAGGAGAACCTGCGCCAACTCGACGAACTGAAGCACTCCGTACAGAATGCCAGTTATGAGCAGAAAGACCCGTTGCTGATCTTTAAACTCGAGTCAGCAAAGGTGTGGGATGCCATGATCAACGAGATGTACAACCGCATCTGTTCAATTCTGACACGTGCCCAGATTCCAGAGATGCAGCAGCAGGTACAGGAAGCCGCCCCCGAGCAGCGCACCCAGCGCCAGCAATATACCGAGTCGAAGCAGAACATCGGCGAGGAGCAATTGACGGATCCGAACCAGGCAGCCGCTGCCGCACATGACACACGTGCACAGCAGTCTCGAACGCCCATTATCAAGGACAAACTTCCTGGACGAAATGATCCCTGTCCCTGCGGCTCGGGCAAGAAGTTCAAGAACTGCCACGGAAAAGGCATTGTATAGTTTATTTTTTACGGTTTACAGATGATTACCATATCAAATCTGAAGAAGAATTTCGGCGATACTATTGCCAGTGATATCCCCTCGTTCACCATCAACGATGGGGATATCCTCGGCTTAGTCGGTAATAACGGAGCAGGCAAGACAACCCTGTTCCGCATCCTCCTCGACCTACTGAAGCCTGACGAGGGGGAAGTGGCGCTCGACAGTATCAACCCCGCCCTGTCAGAAGAGTGGAAGCCCACCACGGGAGCCTATATCGATGAAGGGTTCCTCATCGACTTTCTGACCCCTGAAGAGTACTTCGCCTTCATCGGCAAGATTACCAACATGCCGCAGGAGGCTGTTGACGAGCGACTTAAGGAGTTCGAGCGACTGGCTGCAGGCGAGATATTCGGGCAGAAGAAACTGATCCGTAACCTTTCTGCGGGCAACAAGCAGAAAGTAGGTATCATGTCTGCCCTCTTCAACCATCCCAGACTGGTGATTCTCGACGAGCCTTTCAATTTCCTCGATCCATCCAGCCAAAATGTGCTGAAACACGAACTGGTGGAATACAACCGTCAGACGGGTGCCACGATTCTTATATCCAGTCATAACCTAGCCCATACAATAGACATCTCCACGCGTATCGCCCTACTGGAGAAAGGACAGATTATCAAGGATATGCCTAACGAAAACGGCAGTGCACGAACAGAGTTGGAGAACTACTTCGAGACATAGGGATACCCCATCCCCATTAGTAGGTAAATCACATTTCGTACTCCCCATTGCAACCCGGTTGCATTCTTTTTTTTCGTAACTTTGCATCAAAATTAGAAAATTATGAAACTCTCAGAACTGAAGACAGGTGAAAGTGGTGTAATTGTCAAAGTGCAAGGACACGGAGGATTTCGGAAGCGAATCATCGAAATGGGATTTATTAAGGGGAAAAAGGTTGAGGTACTTTTAAATGCGCCCCTACAGGATCCTGTGAAATACAAACTGATGGGTTATGAAGTGTCACTTCGCCATCAGGAAGCAGAGATGATTGAGGTCATCACTGAAGAAGAGGCTAAAAGCGAGGACATGATCGTAAACCATGAGGAGTTTACTGCCAGACATCAAGATGACTTTCTACAACACATTGCTCTGAAGGAGCGGCGTATAATCAACGTAGCACTGGTGGGGAATCCCAACTGCGGCAAGACCTCACTCTTCAATTTTGCTTCGGGGGCCCACGGCCATGTGGGTAACTATTCGGGTGTCACCGTTGATGCTACAGAAGCCCATGCCACATTTTTTGGTTATGAGTTCAATCTTGTCGACCTACCTGGCACATACTCTCTATCCTGCTACTCACCCGAAGAACTTTATGTGCGTGAACATCTCACGGAGAAAATACCCGACGTAGTAATCAACGTCATCGATGCATCGAATCTCGAGCGCAACCTATACCTGACGACACAACTTGTTGACATGAATATACGAATGGTTTGCGCGCTGAACATGTTTGATGAGTTTGAACGCAGAGGCGATCAGGTAAATATTGACACGCTCAGCACTCTTTTCGGTATACCGATGGTGCCAACATCTTTCAAGAATGGCATGGGTGTTAAAGAACTATTCAGGGCAGTAATTCAGGTTTATGAGGGGACAAGTAAATGGTCACGTCACTTGCATATCAACTATGGCCATGAGATAGAAGACGGCATCTCCCATATCCAACAATATCTAAAACCTGATGAGCATATTCGTCAACGCTATTCTACTCGATACCTTGCCTTGAAACTGCTGGAACACGACAGTCAGGTGCTCGACTACCTGGGTCATCATCTGGCCGGAGAAGAGCGCATGAACGATTTCCACAATTTAACAACCGCTCGAGACAAAGCATCCACACGAGTAAAGGAAGAGACGGGCAATGACTCAGAGACAGCCATCATGGATGCCAAATACGGCTTCATCAACGGTGCCTTGAAAGAAGCCCGTTATAAGACGGGCACGAAGGAGGATACCTACAAGGTGACCCATCTAATCGACAATGTGCTTTCCAACAAGTACGTCGGCTTTCCTATCTTCTTCCTGCTACTCTACATCATGTTTGAGACCACCTTCTCGCTGGGCCAGTACCCCATGGACTGGATCGAGGCCTTCGTTGCCTGGATAGGCGACAAGGTGAGCACTATGATGCCTGATGGTCCGCTGAAAGCAATGATAATAGATGGTGTGATCGGTGGCGTCGGATCTGTTATAGTTTTCCTCCCTCAGATTCTCATACTTTACTTCTTCATATCCCTAATGGAGGACTCCGGCTATATGGCACGCGCTGCCTTTATCATGGACAAGATGATGCACAAGATGGGCCTTCACGGGAAATCATTCATACCCCTCATCATGGGCTTCGGCTGTAACGTTCCTGCCGTCATGGCCACTCGCACTATAGAAAGCAGACGTTCACGCATCATCACAATGTTGATCCTGCCCTTCATGAGTTGCAGTGCCCGTCTCCCGATCTATATCATGATAGCAGGCACGTTTTTCTCCCTGCAATATCGATCGTGGGTCATGATGTCGCTATACGCCATAGGTATCCTCATGGCAGTTATCATCAGTAAGATATTCTCTACTTTTGTAATCAAAGGTGACGATACGCCCTTCGTGATGGAATTACCTCCATATCGATGGCCAACCCCTAAGGCCATAGGACGCCACACATGGGAAAAAGGGAAGGAATATCTGAAAAAAATGGGTGGCATTATCCTCGTAGCCAGCATCATCGTCTGGGCATTGGAATACTTCCCCCACCATGAAGAACTTTCCCAACAGGAGCAACAAGAACAGAGTTACATCGGACGTATGGGCAAGACCATAGAACCGCTTTTCATTCCCCAGGGTTTCAACTGGAAACTCGATGTCAGCCTTTTGGCTGGTGTTGGTGCAAAGGAAATCGTTGCATCCACCATTGGCGTCCTTTATTCTGGGGATGACTCATTCGGTGATGATGATGATTTCAGCGACGACAATGAAAAGTATACCCACCTGCGCCAATTAATGCTCAGTGAGGGAATCACGCCACTGGCAGCCTACGCGTACCTTATATTTATATTACTCTATTTCCCCTGTATAGCCACAATCGCTGCCATAAAGAACGAGACAGGATCGTGGCGTTGGGCCTTGTTCGCTGCAGTCTACACCACTGTCGTTGCGTGGGTTGTCTCTGCTGCAGTCTTTCAAATAGGCCGTCTGTTCCTTTAGTTTCAAAGTGGGAAACGGCGCCAAAGGCAGCGGGGTATGCGACGCCAGAAGGCAGTAAGAATACGCCAACGCCAGTCGATGATGCGAACGTGCTCGTGGCGATATACGGCACGTACGATTTCACGAGCCACAGCGTCAGGCCTCATCAACAAAGGATAGTGATGGGTGCCACTAAGAAGGTCGGTATCAACGAAACCAGGACGGATGTCAGTGAAACGAATGTTTAACTGTTGATGACGTGCGAGTTGCTCAAGGGCCTGCAGATAAGTACTTTGCATCGCCTTCGTTGCCGAGTAAGAGGGAGCAGGACCGAGTCCCTTGGTTCCAGCGATGGAAGTGATGGCAGCAATATGGCCACCTCCATGAGCCACAAAATAGCGGTAGGCCTCACCTATCATACGGGTAAAACCGAGAGCATTGGTGCGGACAGTCATCAGTTCAATATTCTCAGAGAGATCACGGTTCTGGCGACCTATACCCGATGCATAGAAAAAGAGATCCATGCCGCCAATCTTCTGAATCAGTTCATGAAGGGCTTCAGTGGCAGATTCCTCCGTCACGTCAAGGCGAATGGTCTCTACCCTCCCCTCTGCCAGTTGTTTCAATTCCTGCAGACGGTCTTCGCGACGAGCGGCAACACCAACGATCCACCCTTCGTCAATCAACAGGCGCGCAACCTCCTGACCAATACCCGAAGAGGCACCTATCACAATGGCTTTTCCTATAGTCTTCATCGTCAGTAAAACGATTTTGCTGCAAAGATAGAAAAAATCCCACACCTACTGCAAGTATGGGATATTTATTAAGAAGAATTAGGAAATGACAAGTTGATATTCCAAAAGAATGTGTTTTATATCGCATTGATGCGTCAGAGCGGCTGTATAAGGCAGGGAAGATAGAGAAGATTCTAATTAGTGGCGATGAGAATAGTCTGGATGGGGTGAATGAACCTGAGTACATGAAGGATTCACTGGTGGCGAGGGGTGTGCCAGCAAGTGCAATCATCTTGGATGGCAAAGGCTATCGGACGATATGCTCAGTGGTGAACGCCAACAAGGTCTATGGTTTGAAGAGTTTTACGGTTATCTCGCAGAAATTCCACAACGAGCGGGCCATCTATCAGGCAGTGCACCTGGGGCTGGATGTGGAGAACATTCAGGCTTACAATGCTGAAGACCCCAAGTCGAGAAGAGCCTATCTAACCTCTATCCGAGAATACTTTGCAAGGGTGAAAATGTTTATAGACATAATAAACACATAATAGTCCTTCATCATTCATATTTAGGATATCTCATTGATAGTCAAGCAAATGAATTTAAGCAAACATTCATAAACCTTCATGGTATCTTTGGACATTACAGATATCGTTTGCAAAAGTAAAACAAGTTGTTTTGCTGAAATAGATGAAGGTTAATGAATGATAAGTGCCAGTTATTTTTCAATAAGTGCCTGTTATTCAGCAATAAGTGCCACTTAATGAAGGATGAAGGTTAAAACGGAAGTAGAATTGGTAATACTGACTGAAAAAAGTGGCGTTGCTGGAAATAAAAATAAATAATCTATCTTTGAAGGCTGAATATTGAAGATTAATTTGTACCTTTGCAATTAATTATGGAAAAGAAGACATTTGCTGTACTTGGCATGATGTGCGCAGGCTGTTCTGCCCGCGTAGAAAAGCGACTGAACGAACTTGATGGCATCAAAACTGCCGTCGTGAACTTGCCCGCGAGAACAGCCTTGGTGGAATACGACGAGAAAAGGATCTCGCCGATGCAGATGCAGGCCGAACTTGGCAAGATAGGCTACGACATGGTGATCGAAGAGGACCGTAACGTGGAAGTGATTGAGCACCGACAATATATCAGCCTCAGGAACAAGGTACTTGCATCGTGGGTGTTCGCTATACTTGTGATGGGCATTTCCATGGGATGGATTAATGTGGGCTCACAGGACGCTGCCCACCAGACAATGCTAATCATCTCGCTGCTGAATCTCGTATACTGCGGACGTCAATTCTATATTTCAGCGTGGAAGCAGTTGCTTTCAGGCTCTGCCAACATGGACACACTCGTAGCGCTCTCTACGGGTGTAGCCTTTCTTTCAGGAAGATGGTTCGATGCCTCGGTGATGATAATCACCTTCGTGCTGACGGGACGATTGTTGGAGGAGCGCGCCAAGAACAGTACGGCCTCAGCCATACGTGCACTGATGGGGCTACAGCCGAAAACGGCCCATCTCGTGACAGACGGTACCATCACCGAGGCCCCCATTTCGGCACTCCAACCTGGCGACACGATCGAAGTGAGACCTGGCGAGCGGATTCCCGTCGATGGAATCTATGTGGGCGAGGGTTCTGCCTACATTGATGAATCGATGATCACAGGAGAACCCATTGCAGTAGAAAAGAAGTCGGGCGACAAGGTACTGGCAGGAACGATTGTAAAAGAGGGGACCTTCCGCTTCAAGGCACAAGAGGTAGGACAAAAGACCATGCTGGCCCATATTATAAGAATGGTACAGGAGGCACAAGGCTCTAAGGCTCCCGTGCAGCACACTGTTGACAAGATTGCTCTCGTATTTGTGCCTGTTGTGGTAGGTGTCAGCATTCTCACCTGTTTGATATGGCTTCTTTTCGGTGGTATAGATGTCCTGCCACAGGCCATACTCTCCGCGATAAGCGTGCTGGTGATTGCCTGTCCTTGTGCGATGGGGCTGGCTACGCCTACGGCACTTATGGTTGGCATCGGCAAGGCCGCAGAGAAGAACATCCTCATCAAGGATGCCACCGCCTTAGAGGAAATACGCAAGGTGGATGCGATAGTGATCGACAAGACCGGTACCCTTACGATACCCAATGAAACGGGTGAGACCCTGAAACCACATGCCCGTGAGGCGATGGAGGCATTGCAAAGAGAAGGTGTTGAAGTTTATATGTGCTCTGGTGACAAGGACGAGCGTGCCAAATATGTGGCTGAAGAGGCGGGTATCCACCACTACCGCTCACAGGTGCTGCCACAGGATAAGGAGGATATTGTTAGACAACTGCAGGCAGAAGGACACCATGTGGCGATGATAGGCGATGGCATCAATGATTCACAGGCCCTGGCAGTTGCTGACGTGAGCATAGCCATGGGTAAGGGAACAGACGTGGCGATGGAGGTGGCCCAGGTGACGCTGATGGGCAGTGATCTGCGACGCATACCAGACGCCATCAGCCTCTCGAAGCGAACGGTAAAGATGATTCACCAAAACCTCTTCTGGGCATTTATCTATAATGTGATATGCATTCCGTTGGCAGCAGGTCTGCCCTACCTCATTGGATTGCAATGGCAAATTACACCCATGTGGGCATCTGCCCTCATGGCATTCTCAAGCGTCAGCGTCGTACTGAACAGCATACGCCTGAAATATACAGCATAACTAACTTATTTCCAGTTGGCCCCCAAACGAAGTATGAAGTTTACCTTATGCTTCTTCGGGAGTTGTGGTCTCTCCCACTCGCCTCCCAGAATCTGGATAGTGACGGGCTTCGAAGGATCGTTGCCGGCAAGGGCTGACTGGAGATCGAGATAATCGCCTCGGCCATCCTTATCGACTGTGATGTCAGCCTCACAACGGTAGGCCTTCAGCACAGGAATCTCCTCGCAAAGGGCATCAGCGAGCAGACGGGCCACGACGTGGGCACCATAGACATTATAGTGGGTATTGTCCTGACGCCCCTGGGGCACGCTGGGCTCCTCGCCTGGCAGGAACCACATGTGGAGTTTGCGGGAAGCCACGGTTCCAAGGCCCTGCTCCAGGTCATGGGTGATCTGATTGGCATCGATGAAATGGACGTTCATGCGCTGGGCAACGTCACGGGGAGCCACACGGTAGAGGCCGTGGGTATCCACGAGGGAGTCGCCTTCAACGAGGCCGTCGGCATCCTTGAAGGTCGTGGAGCGCAGGGATTCATCGTCTTCGTTCTTGGGAGCCACCTTGGCAAAGTTACGGCGCACCACGCAGTTCATCAGTACGGGGATGCCGCCATGCTCGCGCGTCTCACGCACATATTTGGCAAGGTTGTAGTCAAAGGTGGAACCCGGATCGGTATGACGGTCCAAAGGGGCCTTTTCATCGTTGTGTCCGAACTGGATGATAACATAATCGCCTGGCTTCATGCGCTCCAGGACCTTGTCCCAGCGGCCTTCGTTGATAAAGGAGAGCGAAGAGCGGCCATTCACAGCGTGGTTGCCCACGAGGATATTGTCATCGAAATAGCATTGCAGGGCCATGCCCCATCCGCGCTCCTGCTTGCCACCGGAAATATCCTTGTTGGCAGCGGTGGAATCGCCGATAATGAAGATCGTGGTGGTCTTGTCGGGGGCTGCAGAGGTCAGCAGCAGGGCCATCGCAGAAGCCAAGAGGGTCTTTACTATTTTCATAAAACGGAATCGATGAGTTCTTCGGGGGTGACGAGGGACTGCTCGCCCGTCTCCATGTTCTTAAGCGTCAGTTTGCCCTGGGCAATCTCGTTCTCACCGGCGAGGGCAACGAAGGGGATCTGCTTGGCATTGGCATACGACATCTGTTTCTTCATCTTCGATGAATCGGGGAAAATCTCGGTGCGGATGCCTGCCTGTCGGGCCTTGGCCACGATGGGGAGACAATAGGCCGTCTCTTTCTCACCGAAGTTGATAAAGAGCAGTTGGGTGCCGTTGGTGGCATCCTTTGGATAGCAGTCGAGGGCATTGAGCACATCGTAGATGCGATCGACGCCGAAGGAGATACCCACACCAGAGATGCCAGGCATGCCGAAGATGCCCGTCAGGTTGTCATAACGGCCACCTCCCGTAATGGAGCCTATCTGTACGTCAAGGGCCTTTACTTCGAAGATGGCACCTGTGTAGTAGTTCAGGCCGCGAGCCAACGTCAGGTCAAATTCAAGTTGAGAGTGGAGAGCAGAGAGTGGAGAGTTTTTGCCACTCAGGGTGTCGAGGATATAACGGAGTTCTTCGACGCCTTTCAGGCCCGTCTCACTATCCTTGAGGACATCGGCGATGGTGTCCAACTTCTCGTCGTTGGTGCCTTCAAGGGAGATGATGGGCTGCAACTTCTCGATCTGCTCCTCCGTGAGACCATCCTCGCGAAGTTCCTGATTCACGTTGTCAAGGCCGATTTTATCGAGTTTATCGATGGCCACAGTAATATCCACAATCTTGTCGGCAGCACCGATGACTTCAGCGATTCCCGTAAGAATCTTGCGGTTGTTAATCTTAATCTGTACGCGCACGCCAAAGCGGGTGAAGACGGTGTCGATGATCTGCATCAGTTCGACCTCGTTGAGCAGGGAGTCGGAGCCTACGATGTCGCCATCGAACTGCCAGAACTCACGATAGCGGCCCTTCTGCGGACGGTCTGCTCGCCACACGGGCTGCATCTGGTAGCGCTTGAAGGGCAACTGAAGTTCCTCACGGTGCATCACCACATAGCGGGCGAAGGGGACAGTGAGGTCGTAGCGGAGACCTTTCTCGCAGAGTTGGGCAGCCACTTTGTTAGGATTCTGGGCTTTGAGCGTTGAAAGTTCTTCCTCACTGTATTTTGAGAGGAAATCTCCTGAATTCAGGACCTTGAAGAGCAGTTTGTCACCCTCCTCGCCGTACTTGCCCATGAGAGTCTGTAGCGTTTCCATGGCAGGTGTCTCTATCTGCTGGAAGCCATAGAGTTGGTACACCTGCTTGATGGTATCGAAGATATAGTTGCGCTTGGCCATCTCAGACGGGCCGAAATCGCGCGTACCTTTAGGTATTGAAGGTTTGTTTGCCATTTACTTTCTTACGATGGTTTGGTCGCGGTCAGGACCGATAGAAATAATTTTAATGGGAGTCTCTAACTGCTTCTCCAAGAACGAGATATAATTCTTAAACTTCTGCGGGAACTGATCCTCGGAGGTGAACTTTGTCATGTCCGTCTTCCAGCCTGGGAGTTCCTCGTAGACAGGCTCGATGCCCGCCTCGATGTTATAGGGGAAGTAGTCGATCGCTGTGCCATTCTGCTTGTAAGCCACACAGGCCTTGATGGTGTCGAAGCCGTCGAGCACGTCGCTCTTCATCATAATGAGTTGGGTGACACCATTCACCATGATAGAATATTTCAGGGCTACAAGATCGATCCAGCCACAACGGCGCTCACGACCTGTCACGGCACCATACTCATGACCCAGGTCGCGGATCTTCTTACCCGTTTCATCGAACAGTTCCGTGGGGAATGGGCCTGCCCCCACACGTGTGCAGTAGGCCTTCATGATGCCATAGACATCACCGATCTTGTTGGGACCGATACCCAGACCTGTGCAGGCACCTGCGCAGATGGTGTTCGAAGAGGTGACGAAAGGATAGGAGCCGAAGTCGACGTCGAGCATCGTACCCTGGGCACCCTCGCAGAGCACGCTCTTACCGCTCTTCAGGATGTTGTTGATCTCATGTTCGGAGTCGACGATGGGGAACTGACGCAGGTACTCGATGCCCTCAAGCCACTTCTTTTCCACCTCCGTGATGTCGTACTCGAAATTAAGCGACTTCAGGATGGCCTCATGACGGGCTTTGGCCTTGGCGTACTTCTCCTCAAAGTTCTCAAGGATATCGCCAACGCGGAGACCATTGCGGCTTACCTTATCCGTATAGGTGGGACCAATGCCCTTACCCGTGGTGCCTACCTTATCCTTACCCTTCTGGGCCTCGTAGGCAGCATCGAGCACACGATGGGTTGGCATAATGAGATGAGCCTTCTTTGAGATATGCAGACGCTCGTGCAGGCTGTGTCCACTGGCCTCTAGGGCTTTGGCCTCCTCCATGAAGAGATCAGGGGCGAGCACCACGCCATTGCCGATGATGTTCACCTTGCCACCCTGGAAGATTCCCGATGGAATGGAACGCAGCACATACTTCTGGCCTTCGAACTCCAGCGTGTGTCCGGCATTGGGACCTCCCTGGAAACGGGCCACCACATCGTACTTCGGGGTCAGCACATCGACCACCTTACCTTTTCCTTCGTCGCCCCACTGCAAGCCGAGCAGGACATCAACTTTTCCTTTGTTCATAAATACTTGTTTATTCTATTTTCATTTTTTTATTCTTCTCAAGTCTCTTACGCTTGGTTATCTTGGTCTGACAACTGCTGCACACACCATATATATATAGTGTAAAACCATCCTTACGGAAACGCTTCAGACGCATATTCTCAACAGCCATAATGAGTTCAGGCGACCTGACCTCAGTAACCTTACCACAAATCGTACAAATCTGATGGCAGTGGCTGTTGTTGTCATAACAGGCCTCATACTTCGTGGCACCCTGAAAGCGGTGACGAATGACCAATCGAAGTTCCAGAAACAAGTTCAACGTATTATACAAAGTGGCCCTGCTGACAGGGAAATTCAGTTCGTTAGCAAGCCTGTCGTTCAGTTCCTCCAACGTAAAATGCCCACTAATACCGTAGATAGCCCGTAATATGGTATAACGCTCTGGCGTCTTGCGACGATTGTTCATCTCAAGATAGTTGTCGAGTATACGTTCAACGGCCGTTAAGACACTTTCTTTCATCCTATATTTAAGAAAACCGCACAAAGGTACGCATTTTCAGGGAGACAAAAGAGAGTTAATTTATAAAAAATCTAAATTAGCCTGTTTTAGTGCACTTTTCGCAATCCGTGTATAGACCAAGCCAAGATCAGCGAAGCGCATCAAACAGGCCATCGCAGCCTTCCTGACGGGGAGACTCTCCCCTACCAGAGCGGAGAGAGCCTGATCCACGAACTCGTTGATGCCCCGTTCGTTGGGTTCCTGGCCGTTCAT
Source organism: Prevotella sp. (assembly GCA_017460765.1). Classification (GTDB taxonomy): domain Bacteria; phylum Bacteroidota; class Bacteroidia; order Bacteroidales; family Bacteroidaceae; genus Prevotella. The sequence continues at coordinate 16,162 of JAFUAK010000009.1, forward strand.
AAACAGACGGGTGAGAATATGGAAGCCACACAGTTGAAAGAGTTCTTTATCAGAAGCCATCCAGGTATAGGCCTTATCTGCTGCAAAGGGCAGATACTGGAACAAGTTGAAGGCAGCCTGTTCCGCTATTTCCTGGTTAGGTATCTGTTCCATCCAGATATCGATTACCTCTGGGAGCACCTCATCAGGTGGCATGATCATCGTAGCGATAATCTTGCACTCACGCACATTCTCTTTCCACAAGGCAATGGCCAAGTCGTAGTTTTTACCGATTTCATCGGCCTTCGCCTTCAGACGCGGCAGCGTAGCACCCCAGTTGAGGTGGTAGTTGACACCTTTATTGCGCATCGACTGGGCCACAGCCCCATCCATCATCAGACGAAACGACTGTTTGATCTCCTTCACTTGCTCCTGAATATCCATGATCAGATGAGTGTACCGTATTCTGAACTATAACGAAGCATCTGGTGGGCATAGGTCTCACTGTAGTTGATTTGGATATCACAGATCGCACCATGCTCATCGTAAACTGGGAGCATCATCGGATTGATGAACCCCTTATAAGGTGCGAGGTTCAGACGACGATAACGCTCCAACACCTCGGCATGCAGAACTGCGTCGACCTTGACGGCATAACGCTCCACAAGTTGACGGGCGGCCTCAAAGTCACCCTCACTCTTGATACGCTGCACCTCTGCCAGTAGACGGGCAATCAGATGACGCAACTGCACATAATCAGTAATTTCAATGTAAGTCTTGTCCTCACGTTTCACAAATCGGATGGCATCTCCGTTCTCATAGCACCAATGGGCGATGAGGGCTCTGTTGCGCATGTGGGCTTCCTCAATCTGATGCCCTGGCGTAATACGAATCAATTGGGTCATCAGACCATTCATCATATAGGTATAGTACTGCGACTTATAGGCCTCACCGTCAGGCACGAGTCCCAGTTCCACCAACTTCGGATCCGCGATATAATAGAGTCCGAAGAGATCGGCCCTCGCCTCCTCGATCGTATTGCCATAGGCTTTCAGTGCATCCGGATATACACCAGGGAGTAATTGTCCACTGCCATGTCCGAGACATTCGTGCAGATCAGTATGCAGGTCATCGCAGACATCTCCATATTGGTCAATCAGGCTAAGCGTAGCCTCGTCAATAACGAACTCCTCCTTGAAGCCATTACCATGAGCGGCCTTATTGTAGGCATCTGTGATATTGCTAATCGTGATACTCTTCGAACCATACTGTGCACGAATCCAGTCGGCATTCGGCAGGTTGATGCCAATGGCGGTGGATGGATACTCATCACCGCCGAGCATAGCGGCACAGATGACATTGGCCGAGACGCCCTTGACAACAGGCTTACGAAAACGGGGATTCACAGGCGAGTGGTCTTCAAACCACTGGGCATTCCGACTGATGGTCTGAGTACGTTTTGTGGCTTCTTCGTCAATATACTCCACGAGTCCCTCCCATGAGCCCTTCAGACCCAGCGGATCACCATATACCTCGATGAAGCCATTGATGAAATCGATGGAGGAATCGTGTTCTTTCAGCCATTCAATGCAATATTGATTAAAACTGTTTAAATCGCCTGATTCATAGTAGTTTATCAAAAGAGAAATAACCTTCTTCTGTTGTTCGTTCTCTGCCACTTCACAGGCCTTTTCCAACCAATAGACAACATGTCGGATGGCATTGGCATATTTCCCGTTAGAGCACCATACTTGTTCTTGGACTTTACCGTCTTCCTTGACAAGTGTGGAGTTTAGGCCATATGAGGGCGGCATTTCCACGTCCGCATGCATCTGTTTCATCATATCATAGAAACTCTCTGCCTCTTGTTGTGTAACCCCTTCATAGAAATGACAGGCCGACGTAAGCAGCAGATCCTCTCCGTCAGCCTTGTTCACGCGTTTGGGGAGCACAGTTTCATCGAAAACCACGGGAAAGAGTTCGTCACAGAATTGTTCCAACGTCTCACCTGGCCTCAAGGGCAACTGACGGGCATCCACTTTTCCGAGTTGTTCACGAAGCCATTCTGCCGAGAAACCTGGGCGGAACTTCTCACATCCGTAATGATGATAAATTCCACTGGAAAACCACACCCGCTTGAGATAGACCTCCATAGCCCTGAAATCCTCTGAGTCATGGGGAACTGTCAGGTCACAATAGACAACCTCCAACATCTTGCGGATGCGGAGATTGTATTTACCGAACTGATCAAAGGTGATGTCCCTTCCGAACAACGTGGCCTGCGACAAATAGTAGACCAGCGTCTTCTGCTTCAAGGTCAGTTTTTCAAAGCCATTCAACTTATAGCGAAGCAGTTGCAAATCTGCAAACCGCTCGCTCTGATAAGAAAAAACCACGAATCTATTACCTTATGCCTTAGACTTCTTGGGACGCTTTGCCAGCATAGCAGGATGCTGCTTGAGGTGCTGCATACGGTACTCGCGCGGGGTAATGCCCACCACTCGATAGAACGAAGCATAAAACGACTGACGGTTGGCGAAACCCACCATATCGCTCACCTCCTCCATACGGAGATCCTGATAACGCTTGTCCACCAGAATGGTCATGGCTTCCTCAATGCGGTACTTATTGACGAAAGAAGTATAGTTCGTGTGGAAACGCACATTGACTACAGCCGAGATGTAACGGGTGTTAGTCCCAAGATCCTCTGCCAATTTCTTGGCTGAGTAATCCTTGTCACGATACTTCTTCTGCATCACGATGATATTGAGGATCTTCTCCTGCATCTCATCCATCATCCGGGGACTTACCAGACTCCTGTAAGCCGCCTCTTTCTCTTTTTTTTCGGTAATGTTATACTTGCCCATTTTACACGAGGGTTAGTTGATTAATGCGCAAATATACAAAAAAAATGCGAAATACACAAAGTTTTATTGAATTTTTAAGAAAAAAGATGTAACTTTGTGGAAATTTTTATTTTTATGAACATCCAAGAAGCCCTAAAACGCTATTTCGGCTACGATTCTTTCCGACAAAATCAGGAAGAGATCATCCGTCATGTGACGGCAGGCCACGATGCCCTCGTACTGATGCCGACAGGTGGCGGGAAGAGCATCTGCTACCAGATACCAGCCCTCACACTCCCAGGGACTGCCGTCATTATCTCACCACTGATCAGCCTAATGAAGGATCAGGTGGAGACGCTACGTGCCAACGGCATTGAGGCAGAGGCCTTAAACAGCAGCAACAACAGTGATCAAGCCCTGCTAATCAGACGCAAGTGTATGTCGGGCTGCATGAAAATTCTCTATATCTCACCAGAACGCGTACTTTCTGAGATTGACTATCTACTCAAACTCATCAAGATATCTCTGTTTGCAGTCGACGAGGCCCACTGTATAAGCCAGTGGGGACATGACTTCAGACCTGAATACACCCAACTGGGTGTTCTCAGAGAGAAATTTCCCGACACCCCTATTATGGCACTTACTGCTACTGCCGATAAAATTACGAGACACGACATCATTGAGCAGTTGCACCTAAAGAATGCACGGGAATTCATCTCAAGTTTCGATCGTCCGAACTTGAGCCTGAGCGTGAAGCGTGGCTATAAAGCGGCAGAGAAGATACACTTTATCCTGAACTTCATCAAAGCCCGCCCTATAGATCCCGGCATCATCTACTGCCTAAGTCGGAATACGACCGAGAAAGTGGCTGAAGAACTGAGGAAAAAAGGAATCAACGCAGCCCCCTACCACGCAGGACTATCAACCACGGAACGCAGCAATACACAGGAAGCGTTCAAGAACGACCAATTGACGGTGGTCTGTGCCACCATCGCTTTCGGCATGGGCATCGACAAAAGTAATGTGCGCTGGGTCATCCACTACAACATGCCGAAGAGCATCGAGAGTTTCTATCAGGAAATCGGACGCGCAGGCAGAGACGGGGCGCCAGCAGATACCATATTATTTTACTCACTTGCCGATATAGTGCAACTGACGGAGTTTGCTAGGCAGAGCGGACAACAAGATGTCAATATGGGCAAGTTGCGACGCATGCAGGAATATGCGGAATCAAGTGTGTGCAGACGACGTATTCTGCTGAACTACTTCAGCGAACAGACCGATCACGACTGCAGTAACTGTGACGTATGTAAGAACCCGCCCAAGCACTTCGATGGAACCCGTTTGGTACAGATGGCCCTGAGTGCGGTGAAAAGAACTGACGAACAGATCAGGATAGCAACCGTCATCGAAATCCTGAGAGGCATGCCTTCGCCTACCGTCACGCGTAAAGGGTACAACCAACTGAAAACCTTTGGCGTGGGAAAGGACGTCACCACCAATGACTGGCAGGACTATCTGTTACAAATGCTACAGATGGGATTCATTGAGATAGCCTACAACGAAGGCAACAAGGTAAAGATTACCGACATCGGCAACGATGTGCTCTATGGAAGGAAAGATGCACGGCTCTGCGTGATTGACCATAGCGTAAAAGAAACGCACAAGTCCAAGCCCAGACTACGATTGGAGATTCCATCCATCACGATTCCTGGCCTTCCTCCCACTACTGGCATCGAGGATCCTAAACTTTTCGAAGCACTTCGCCAACTTCGCCTCACTTGTGCCAATGAAGAGGGCTTTCCACCTTATATTATCTTCAGCGACAAGGTGCTCCATGCCCTGGCCACAATCAAGCCGACGACACTCGAACAATTCGGAAACATCTCGGGTATCGGAGAACACAAAAAGGAGAAATATGGTCCACGTTTCGTGGCACTCATCCAAAAAATAAACTAAAAAACTCCTTAAAGTGTCACTTTTTGTAAAAATCTGGCTCAGAATGTCCGTTCTGTGAGATTTTTTTCGTACCTTTGCAAAGCAAAAACAACCAACTAATGGCAAAGAAGAAAATTTTGTTCATCAATCAGGAGATCTCTCCTTATGTCCCAGACAACGCCTTGTCGCTCATGGGCAAAGACCTCCCACAGGCCATGCAGGAACGAAATCATGAGATTCGTACATTCATGCCGAAATGGGGAACCATTAATGAACGTCGGGGACAACTTCACGAAGTCATCCGTCTTTCGGGTATGAACCTCATCATTGATGACACTGACCATCCGTTGATCATCAAGGTCGCCTCAATACAGTCGGCCAGGATTCAGGTGTACTTCATCGACAATGACGACTATTTCGGCAAGCGTCTGATGGATAAGGACGAACAGGGAGAGGACTATCCCGACAACGGAGAAAGAGCCATTTTCTTCGCACGTGGTGTATTGGAGACGGTCAAGAAACTGCGCTGGGTGCCCGACGTCATCCATTGTCAAGGTTGGATGAGTGCCGTTGTGCCTCTCTACGTCAAGACGGCTTATCATGACGAGCCGTCCTTTGCTGACACCAAAGTTGTCAGTTCCATATTCTCGAAGGATATTGACATGGATCTTGGAGCCAACTTCAAGAAATGTCTTGAGTTCCGCGAGGCCAAGGCAGAACTGCTTCAGGTCTACAACGACAACTTCAACTTTGAGGAGTTAGGCAAACTGGCAATCGACTACAGCGACGGTATCGTTCAGGCAGCTCCAGAGGCTAACGATGATTTGATTAATTATGCCAAGGGAAAGAACATTCCGGTCCTTGGCTATCACGAAGAATTCGCAGACGCATATGAAACATTCTACGACCAACTTTTCCCGGAGAAGGCTGACGAATAAGTAGAAGATAAAGAACAAGTACAACACATGAAATCAAGATTGTTTACAGCGATTGCATTTACCGCAATGGCGGTCATTTCTTGTAATGAAGACACAGGGGTCATCGGTGGTTCACTAACAGACGAGGTAGACAAACTGGAACTTTCGACAGGTACCTATAGTGCTACGACACGTTCCATCCTTGCTGATTCTATTTACGCACGCAACTACGATTGCTATTTCGGCAGGGTGAAAGACCCTGAGACTGGCACCTATGTCACCAGTGAGTTCATGGCACAGTTCAATATGCTGGAAGACTACCAGATGCCAAAACGCTCGACCATCCTCACGAAGGCTGCCGACGGTGACATTGCCGCAGACTCCTGTGAGATATGGCTATATTTCGACAAGAGCCTCTGCTATGGCGACACGCTGACATCTATCAAGATGAGGATGCTGGAACTCGACACGCCCATGAACGACACGATGACCTATTACAGCAACTACGACCCCATCCAGGAAGGTTATCTTCGTGAAGAAGGGCTGAAACACGATCTTGTATTCTCTCTGTCGAACCTGACCTACTCTGATTCCATACGCAGCCTCTCCGGCTATGGTGATATTGCCCGTATCCCCCTCAGTGGTAAATATACAGACAAGAAGGGCAACATCTACGACAACTACGGCACTTATATCCTACGGTCATATTACGATTCGCCAGCCTATTTCAAGAACTCCTACTCCTTTGTTCATAATATGTGCCCGGGCTTCTTTTTCCAGTTCAACGACGGACTGGGCGTGATGGCCAAACTGAGTACGATTGAGATGCGTATCTACTATCACTTCGAGGAGAACTCGACAGTATACTATGGTACGATGAAGATGGGCTCTACCCCAGAAGTATTGCAGACCACAAAGATTACCAACGATAAGGAAGGTCTCAACAAACTGGTGGCTGATGAGAGTTGTACCTATCTGAAGACACCTGCCGGTATATTCACCGAGATGACGCTGCCTGTTGAAGAAATTCTGTCGTCAGCCCACAACACCGATTCCCTGCTCTCTGTCAGTCTGACACTTCAGCATATCAACAGCACGATGCCGACCAGCAAATACCTGCTCGACGAACCAAGTACCGTTTTGATGGTGATGAAGGACAGTCTGTATTCCTTCTTTGAAAAAGAAAAGACTTATGATTACAGAAGTGCCTTTGTAGCAGAACTCTCTAACAACAATTATTCCTTCAGCAACATAGGTAATCTGATTAGCCTGATGTATCGAAACAAGTTTTCTGGAGAACTGATGGATCCCGAATGGTTAAAGAAACACCCTAACTGGAATAAAGTCGTCATCGTACCCATCGCCTCCACATCCCTTACAGTAACAACCAGTTCGTCGATTATCTATTCCCTCAGCAATAATATGGGATTGTCAAGCACCAAACTGGTAGGTGGACCGAACAGTCCTATTGAAGTGAAGGTAATCTATGCCAAGTTTAAAGACAGATAACGATGGCTGACGGTTTCTTGGAAAAGCATCACGAGGAGTACGAGAAGCGCAAGGCTGACTGGCTCCGCAAGCAGAGACATCTGCCAAAGACCCACCAAAGATTAGAGCGCCCCGATGATGAGGCGCTCTAATCTTTATCCGATAATCTTGAACTTGGCGAACTTCAGCAATAACTGTTTAGTGCCTGCATGACGGAAGTCTACCGTTGCCTTCGTGTTCTCACCCGTACCCTCAATCCTTATCACCTTTCCGACCCCAAAACGCTGGTGCTCAATAGTTGAGCCCTCATGGAGATCACCTGCACTGGGTTCTGAAGCCATCTTTCGTGGAGCCACCGCATTATAGACACGCTTGAAATTAGGTCCGAAGGGATCAACAGGTTTCTCAGGCTGCCGAGGAGCCACCATACGAGGCTTGGGATCGGCCTTGAACTGCGTAGCCACTGGTCGGGGATTCTGCATCCAACTGCTACTGCGACTACCACCTTCGAAGGGCAAGGCATCCCTACCCTGTTCACTTTGTACATCTAGCATTTCCTGATCGATGTCGCGGATAAATCGTGAAGGCGTATCGTATTCCATCCTGCCATAGCGCCAGCGGTTCTGCGCACAAGTGAGGATACAGTGTTTCTCTGCACGGGTAATGGCGACATAGAGCAAACGACGCTCTTCTTCCAACTCTCGCATAGAGTTCGTACACATAGGAGATGGAAAGATATTCTCTTCCAGACCCACCACAAAGACCGTCGGGAACTCCAGTCCCTTGGCCGAATGTATGGTCATCAATGTCACTTTGTCGTTCGAATCACCGTTATCACTATCAAGATCTGTCAGCAGTGCCACCTCCTGCAGGAAGTCTGGCAGATAGATTTCCTCGGCCATATCTTCCTCCCTGCGACTTTCTACAAAATCCTGCATACCGTTCAGAAACTCTTCCAGGTTCTCCTGACGGGAGATATCCTCAGGATTTCTACCCGAATAGATTTCCTTGCTGATGCCCGAGTTCATGATAATGTCATGACCTAAGACATAGGCATCCTCCGTATTGATACGGCCCATCCAGCCCTCAATGAGTTCACGGAAGTTCTGCAACTTCGTCGTCGTGCCCTTGCTCACATCCATCGGAAAGAGCACGGGTTCCTTGATAACCTGCCAGAGACTCACGCCATAAGTCTGTGCCGTCTGTATGATCTTCCCTACTGTCGTATCACCGATACCACGGGCAGGATAGTTCACAATACGCTTGAAGGCTTCTTCATCATTGGGATTGGCAATCAGACGGAAGTAGGCTATCACGTCCTTGATCTCCTTACGCTGATAGAAACTCAGACCGCCATAGATACGATACGGGATATTGTCCTTGCGCATCTGCTCTTCAAAACTACGGCTCTGCGAATTAGTACGATAGAGGATGGCAAAGTCTGCCCAGTTACAGTGATCCTGTCGCTTGATCCGTTTGATGTCCTGTGTCACAATCATCGCTTCCTCCTTGTCCGAATAAGCAGGTTTCAGTTGCAGACGCTCACCATGCTCATTCCTGGAAAAGACATTCTTGGGGATCTGCCTTTCATTACGACGTATCAGCGAGTTGGCTGCCTGAACGATGAGTTGTGTCGAACGGTAGTTCTGTTCCAGTTTGAAGAGTTTCGAGTCCGTATATTGACTCTGGAAGTTTAGGATATTGTCTATATTTGCCCCACGGAAACTGTATATGCTCTGGGCATCATCACCCACTACACAAACGCGCTGACGCTCCTTGGTCAACTGCCAGACAATGGCCTGCTGCGCGTAGTTGGTATCCTGATACTCGTCGACCAGCACGAAATGGAATTTCTCCGCATATTTCCGTCTCACATCCTCATGGTTCTGAAACAACACCCAAGTCTGCACCAGCAGGTCATCGAAGTCCATCGCGTTGGCCTGTCGGCATCTTTCCGCGTACCTTATATATATATTGGAGACCTGCGGATGCTTCTGCTGGGCATCGTCCTTGGCCCAGGCACTCTCCGCGTAACCCTGTGGCAGTAACAGGTGGTTCTTGGCCATCGAGATACGGTCTGCCACACTGGAGGGCTTAAACACCTTGTCGTCTAATTGCATCTCCTTGATGATAGCCTTCACCAGCGAACGGGCATCTGTCTGGTCATAGATGGTGAAGTTCGAACTAAAGCCAATTCTCTCTGCCTCAGCCCGCAGGATACGGGCAAAGACACTATGAAAAGTACCCATCTGCAGATAGCGGGCTTGTTCATCACCTACCAGCCTGCCGATACGCTCCTTCATCTCCCGGGCTGCCTTGTTGGTGAAGGTCAGTGCCAGGATTTGCCAGGGCTTCATGCCTTGTTGCAATAGCCAGGCAATCTTATAGGTCAGTACACGCGTCTTACCCGATCCTGCCCCCGCAATCACCAGACTTGGTCCGTCACAGAAGAGAACTGCTTCTCGCTGACTCTCATTCAGTTGATGTAAGATATCGTTTTCCAATCTTTGTGCGATTTAGTAAAGGAAGGGTGTAACCCCTTGTTTCCAAGAATGTTACACCCTCATAAATAGTAGTTAGAGAATCATCTAGTCTTCGACAGCAGCCTGGGCCGCAGCCAGACGTGCGATAGGCACACGGAACGGAGAGCAAGAAGCGTAGTTCATGCCAATCTTAGCGCAGAACTTCACGGAACTAGGCTCACCACCATGCTCACCACAGATACCACAGCGGAGTTCAGGACGAACGGCACGGCCTTCCTTCACAGCATACTTGATAAGTTTGCCGACACCCTTCTGGTCGAGCACCTGGAACGGGTCAACCTTCAGGATCTTCTTGTCGAGGTATACAGGCAGGAACGAAGCGATATCGTCGCGGCTGTAACCGAAGGTCATCTGTGTGAGGTCGTTAGTACCAAATGAGAAGTACTGAGCCTCGGTAGCGATACGGTCGGCTGTCAGGGCAGCACGCGGAATCTCAATCATCGTACCGATCTCGAACTCTACCTCAATACCCTCAGCGGCGAATACCTCCTTCGCTGCGTACTGGATCACTTCCTTCTGCTGCTTCAACTCGTAGAGCGTACCAATCAGCGGAACCATGATCTCGGGCATCGGGTTCTTACCCTCCTTCTTCAGTTCACAGGCAGCACCAAGGATAGCCTTAGTCTGCATAGCGGTAATTTCGGGGAAGGTAATACCAAGACGGCAACCACGGTGACCAAGCATCGGGTTATTCTCTGCAAGAGAGTCCACACGGCGCTTGATATCTTCTACGCTGACACCCATCTCCTTAGCCATCGTCTCCTGACCAGCCAGATCGTGGGGTACGAACTCGTGGAGAGGAGGATCGAGCAGACGGATGTTCACGGGCAGACCGTCCATAGCCTCGAGGATGCCCTTGAAGTCGGCTTTCTGGTAAGGCAGCAACTTGGCGAGAGCCTTCTCACGTCCGGCAACGCTGTCAGCGAGGATCATCTCACGCATAGCGATGATTTTCTTATCCTCGAAGAACATGTGTTCAGTACGGGTCAGACCGATACCCTTTGCACCA
>JAFUAK010000086.1 GCA_017460765.1 Prevotella sp.
AGAAACAGCGTATGAACCAGCAAAAGCGATAAAAGATGAAAAGAAACAGAGTCCTGTTAATCCTGGTTGTCCTAGGTTTCCTAGGGACACCTATCAAAGCCCAAGACGAAGTGAAAATCGGAAAGCAGAACATCAAACTCAACAGTAACCTGATGACCCCGGAGGCCCTCTGGGCGATGGGGCGCATCGGCACAGCCGAGGCCTCAGCCGACGGCAAGCAGATCGTCTACCAGGTAGGCTACTACAGCGTGAAAGCCAACAAGAGCCAGCAGAAGATTGCCGTCATCAATGCCGACGGCACTGGCAACACGACGCTGACCACTGGTTCGAAGTCGGAGACCGACCCCACCTGGCTGAACGGCAAGATCGCCTTCCTATCTGGCGGACAGATCTGGACGATGAATGCCGACGGCACGGACCGCCAGCAGATCTCCAAGACCTCGAAGGACATCGAGGGCTTCAAGTTCTCGCCCGACGGCAGCAAGGTCATCCTGCTCCACAGCATCGACTATCACGAGGTGATCCAGAAGAACCCCGACGACCTGCCCAAGGCCACGGGCCGACTGGTGACCGACCTGATGTACCGTCACTGGGACCACTACGTGGAGTCGATACAGCATCCCTTCGTGGCCGAGGTAACGGCAGATGGCATCAAGGACGGCGTGGACATCCTCGAGGGCGAGCCCTACGAGTGCCCGATGGAGCCCTTCGGCGGCATGGAGCAACTGGCATGGAGCCCCGACTCGAAGATCGTCGCCTACACCTGCCGCAAGAAGACCGGCCTGGCCTACTCCATCTCCACCGATTCCGACATCTATATATATAATATAGGTACGCGCGAGACGAAGAACCTCTGCAAGCCCGAAGGCTACGTGGAGCCGGAGATCGATCCGACGACATCGATGAAGTATCAGAGCGTCAATGCCAAGGAGAATCTCGTGAACAACGTGGGCTATGACCAGAACCCCAAGTTCTCCCCCGACGGGAAATACGTCGCCTGGCTCTCCATGGAGCGCAACGGCTATGAGGCCGATCGCAACCGCCTCTGCTGCTACGACCTGGCAACGGGCGAGAAGCGATACCTGACCGAGTCGCTCGACACGAACGTCGACGACTTCGTGTGGAGCGACACGAAGGACGCGATGATCTACTTCATCGCCGTCTGGCACGCCACGGAGAACCTCTACGCCCTGAACTGGAAGGGCGAACTCAGGCAGTTGACCGACACGTGGGACGACTTCGGACAGATCCACCTGATGAACAACGGCCGCCAACTGCTCATGGAGCGCCACAACTACACCTCGCCCGCCGACCTCTACATCGTGACCCCCAACACGAAGAAGCCGGAGAAGACCGAGACCGTGCAACTGACCTTCGAGAACAAGCACATCCTCGACCAACTCGCCAAGCCCACCGTGCAGCAGCGCTGGGTGAAGACCAGCGACGGCAAGGACATGCTGACCTGGATCATCCTGCCCCCGAACTTCGACGAGACCAAGAAATACCCCACCCTGCTCTTCTGCGAGGGCGGACCGCAGAGCCCCGTCAGCCAGTTCTGGAGTTACCGTTGGAACTTCATGATCATGGCCTCGCAGGGCTACATCGTCGTGGCTCCGAACCGCCGTGGTCTGCCCGGCTTCGGACAGGAGTGGCTGGAGGCCATCAGCGGCCACTGGGCTGAGCAGTGCATGGACGACTACCTGTCGGCCATCGACGATGCCGCCCAGAACCTGCCCTACGTGGACAAGGACCATCTGGGAGCCGTCGGCGCCTCCTTTGGCGGATTCTCAATCTACTGGCTCGCCGGCATCCACGAGAAGCGCTTCAAGGCCTTCATCGCCCACGACGGCGCTTTCAACCTGGCCGCGATGTATCTGGAGACGGAGGAGAACTGGTTCTCCAACTGGGAGTACGACGAGGCCTACTGGCACCGTCCGCAGTTGCCGAACGCCAAGACGACATACCATAATTCGCCGCACAAGATGGTGGAGAAGTGGGACACGCCCATCCTCTGCATCCACGGCGAGAAGGACTACCGCATCAACTACACCCAGGGCATGTCGGCCTTCAACGCCGCGCGGATGAAGGGTCTGCCCGCCGAACTGCTCATCTTCCCCGACGAGAACCACTGGGTGCTGAAGCCCCAGAACGGCGTGCTCTGGCAGCGCACGTTCTTCGACTGGCTCGACCGCTGGCTGAAGGAATAGACTTCCGTGGGCCACGGAAAGCAGAACCGAGGGTCGGTTGAGACTTCCGGGGGCCACGGTAAAAATCCACAAGACAAAGTTTGATTATCAAATAAAGACAGATAAAAATGACTCAAGCAATTCAGAAAACTCTGCGCGATTCCGCCGGCATGCGGTGGACGGCGCTGCTGCTGCTGGCCCTGGCCATGTTCTGCAGTTACATTTTCATGGACATCCTCTCGCCCATCAAGGACCTGATGCAAGAGACCCGCGGTTGGGACTCGACAGCCTTCGGCACCATGCAGGGCTCCGAGGTGTTCCTCAACGTTTTCGTGTTCTTCCTCATCTTCGCCGGCATCATCCTCGACAAGATGGGCGTGCGCTTCACGGCCGTGCTCTCCGCCGCCGTGATGCTCGTCGGCGCCTGCGTGAAGTGGTACGCCGTCAGCGATTCGTTCATCGGCAGCGGACTCGAAACGTGGTTTAACACGCATCTGAACTACATCCCCATCTTCGACGAACTCGGCGTGTCGCCCTTCTACGAGGGCATGCCCGCCTCGGCGAAGTTCGCCGCCTGCGGCTTCATGATCTTCGGCTGCGGCTGCGAGATGGCCGGCATCACGGTGTCGAGAGGTATCGTGAAGTGGTTCAAGGGCCGCGAGATGGCCTTGGCGATGGGCTCTGAGATGGCGCTGGCCCGCCTGGGCGTGGCCACGTGCATGATCTTCTCGCCCTTCTTCGCCCGTCTGGGCGGCGAGGTCTCAGTCTCGCGCTCCGTGGCCTTCGGCGTGGTGCTGATGTGCATCGCCCTGATCATGACCATCGTCTACTTCTTCATGGACCAGAAACTCGACGCACAGACCGGCGAGGCCGAGGAGAAGGACGACCCGTTTAAGGTCTCGGACATCGGCAAGATCCTCTCCGACAGCGGCTTCTGGATCGTGGCGCTGCTCTGCGTGCTCTACTACTCGGCCATCTTCCCCTTCCAGAAGTACGCCGTGAACATGCTGCAGTGCAACCTGACGCTGACGGCTCCCGCGGCCGACTCGTTCTGGGCCTCGTCGAGCGTCACCATCGTGCAGTACGTCATCATGCTCATCGTGGCCGCCGCCGGCTTCGCCAGCAATTTCCAGAAGCGGAAGAACATGCAGTACGGGCTGCTCGCCGTGTCGATCGTCGCCCTCATCACCTACTGCTACATGGGCTACATGCGCCAGTCGGCAGAGTCGATCTTCGCCGTGTTCCCCCTGCTGGCCGTGCTGATCACGCCGATCCTGGGCTCCTACCTCGACCACCACGGCAAGGCCGCCTCGATGCTGGTGCTCGGCAGCGTGCTGCTGATCGCCTGCCACCTGACGTTCGCCTTCGTGCTGCCCGCCTTCAAGGACAGCCCCGTCGGCGGCATCATCATCGCCTACGCCACGATCCTCGTGCTCGGCGCCTCGTTCTCGCTGGTGCCCGCCTCGCTGTGGCCGTCGGTGCCTAAGTTGGTCGATGCCAAGGTGATCGGCTCGGCCTACGCGCTGATCTTCTGGATCCAGAACATCGGCCTGTGGCTATTCCCGCTGCTCATCGGCAAGGTGCTCGATGCGACGAACCCCGACGTGACCGACCCGACGCAGTTCGACTACACGGCTCCGCTGGTGATGCTGGCCTGCCTCGGCGTGGCCGCCCTCATCCTCGGCTTCGTGCTGAAGGCCGTTGACAAGAAGAAGGGCATCGGCCTGGAACTCCCCAACATCTCTAAAGAATAAACGCACTATGAAGATAGGATTCGACAACGACAAGTACCTCAAGATTCAGTCCGAGCACATCAAGGAGCGCATCGCCAAGTTCGACGGTAAACTGTATATGGAACTCGGCGGCAAACTCTTCGACGACCACCACGCCTCGCGCGTGCTGCCCGGCTTCAAGCCCGACTCGAAACTGAGGATGCTGGCACAGTTGCGCGACTCGATAGAGATCGTCATCGTGGTCAGCGCGGAGGACATCGAGCGGAACAAGGTTCGCGCCGACCTCGGCATCACCTACGACGAGGACGTGCTCCGTCTGCGCGACGAGTTCATGAGCCGCAACTTCTTCGTGGGCTCCGTCGTCATCACCCACTATAACGGCCAGAGCGCGGCCGACCAGTTCCGCCACCGCCTGGAGCGCATGGGCATCAGGAGTTACATCCACTACCCCATCGACGGCTATCCCCACAACGTGGAACTGATCGCCTCGGACGAGGGCTTCGGCAAGAACGACTACGTGGAGACCTCGCGCGAACTCGTCATCGTCACCGCTCCCGGCCCCGGCAGCGGCAAGATGGCCACCTGCCTCTCGCAACTCTACAACGAGAACAAGCGCGGCATCCGCGCCGGCTATGCCAAGTTCGAGACCTTCCCCGTGTGGAACCTGCCGCTGAAGCATCCCGTGAACATCGCCTACGAGGCCGCCACCGCCGACCTCAACGACGTGAACATGATCGACCCCTTCCACCTGGAGGCCTACGGCAAGACGGCCATCAACTACAACCGCGACATCGAGATCTTCCCCGTGCTCAACGCCCTCTTCGAAGGCATCTACGGCGAGAATCCCTACAAGTCGCCGACGGACATGGGCGTCAACATGATCGGCTTCTGCATCAGCGACGACGAGGTTTGCTGCAAGGCCTCGAAAGACGAGATCATCCGCCGCTTCTACGACGCCACCAACAAGTTGGCCGACGGTGCCGACAACGAGAGCGAGGTCAGCAAGATACGGCTGCTCTTCAACCAGGCGAAGATCACGACGGCCTTCCGTCCCGTGACCACCGCCGCCTACGAGAAGAAACTGGAAAGCGGACACACGGCTGCCGCCATCGAACTGGAGGACGGCACGATCATCACCTCGAAGTCATCGCCCCTGCTGGGCTGTTCGGCCGCCCTGCTGCTGAATGCCACCAAGTATCTGGCCGGCATCGACCATCAGGCCAAACTGATTCCGCAGAGCCTCATTGAACCCGTCCAGAAGACCAAGACGGAATACCTCGGCGCCAAGAACCCCCGCCTGCATACCGACGAGGTGCTCGTGGCCCTCAGCGTGTATTCCACCAACGACGACAACTGTCGCCGCGCCCTGGAGCAGTTGCCGAAGTTGCGCGACTGTCAGGTGCACTCCACGGTGATGCTCTCCGAGGTGGACCGCAAGATCTTCAAGAAACTCGGCTGCGGCCTGACCTGTGACCCCGTCAGGAAAAAGTGAAAAGGTGAAAAAGTAAGAAGGTAAAAGACGTGAGCGAGGCTATCCAGCGCAGGCTTAACGACTCCCCCGTCGCCAGATGGACGGTACTCTTCATCGTAGCCACGGCTATGATGATGGGGTACTTCGTCAACGACGTGATGTCGCCGCTGGAGACCTTGCTGGAGATGCCCATCGAAGAGGGCGGCCTCGGCTGGACCCCCTCCGACTACGGTTTCTTCTCCGGTGCCGGCAGTTTCATCAACGTCTTCCTGCTGATGCTCTTCTTCTCGGGACTGATCCTCGACAAGATGGGCATCCGCTTCACGGGGACGCTGGCCTGCTCGCTGATGGTGATCGGCACCTGCATCAAACTGATTGCCGTCACCCATCCCTCCACCGAGACTATCCACTTCTCACGCTTCACTCTCCACGCTTCACTCCCACAGTCCGTGGCTGCCGCCAGCCTCGGCTTCGCCGTCTTCGGCGTGGGCTACGAGATGACGGGCATCACGGTGTCGAAGGCGATGGTGCGCTGGTTCACCGGCCACGAACTCGCCCTCGCCATGGGCATCCAACTGGCGATGGCCCGCCTCGGCACGGCTGCCGCCCTCAGCATCTCGGCTCCCGTCGCCCGCCATTACACACTCAGCACGCCCCTGCTGGTGGCCCTGTCATTCCTGATCATCGGACTCTTGGCCTTTCTGGTATTCTGCGTGATGGACAGGCGGCTGGATTCGCCCGTCTCCCAGCAATCATCGGAAACGGAGGAATTCCGCTTCTCCGACATCGGCATGACGCTGCGTAATCCGGGCTTCTGGCTGATCACGCTCTTCTGCGTATTGTTCTACTCTGCCGTCTCGCCCTTCCTGAAGTTCTCCACGAAACTGATGGTGATGAAATACGGCGTGGATGCCGACATCGCTGGTTTCTTCTCGTCGATTGCCCCCTTCGGCACGATACTGATGACCCCGCTCTTCGGTCTCGTCTATGACCGCTACGGCAAGGGTGTCACCCTGGTCATCACGGGAGCCCTGATGCTCACCGCCGTCCACTTCGGATTCTCACTGCCGATGCATTCAGCCACCATCGCCATTGCCCTGATGGTCTTACTCAGCATCGGCTATTCACTGGCTCCGGCCGCCCTGTGGCCCTGTGTGCCCAAGATCATCCCCTTGAAATGCCTGGGCACCGCCTACTCTATGATCTTCTTCATCCAGAACTTCGGCCGCGCCATCATCCCCATGTTCGTAGGCCGTGCCAACGAGACCGACCCCACCTACACCACCTCCATGCTCATCTTCGGCTTCACAGCCTTGGGGGCCGCCCTCACCGCCATCGCCATGCTGGTCGTTGACAAGAAGAGAGGCTACGGTCTGCAGTTACCCAATATCAAAATCTGAATCGGGCAACAAGAGGCAGGTGATCGCTGAAGCCTTTCTTGCGATACTTCATACCCTTATAGGTGCGGTATGGCAGATAGCCACCGTATTGCTCATCCTCCTCCAACAGGAATCGGGGAGCATGGATGAATGTGGAATCCACTTTTTCTTTCAGAACAGGTGACACCAGAATATGGTCAAGACTGTTCCACTCACCACGATAACGATAAGTACCCTCTGCACCGTTCTCTCCACGGGCACCGATGGTGATGTTCGTCAAATCATCCTCATAGAGACGCTTCAAGGCTGGGGAATCGTGATAGTCGTTGAAGTCACCTGAAATGAGGATGCGGGCATTCGGCGAAACGGCCCGGACAGAGTCTACGGACTGCATCAGACGGTCGGCAGCCTGCAGACGGAACGGGCGACTGGCCTTCTCACCACCATGCCGACTAGGTGCATGCACCACAAAGACATGGAGGGTGTCTCCCGACTGCAATTCTCCACAGGCATAAAGGATGTCACGAGTGGGGCGCATGCCTTCTATAGTCTGGATGCGTAGACCATAGGAACGTATCAAACGAAAGGAGAAGGGTGAATACATCAGTGCCACATCCACACCACGGGCATCAGGCGATGAGGTCATCACATACTCATAGCCGGCATGTTTCAGCAATGACCGCTTCGTCAGGTCATGGAGAACCTGATCGTTCTCCACCTCACAGAGCGCCACCATGTCAGGAATACCGTCTTTCGATGTAGAGAGGATGGACTTGCCAATCTGGTTCACCTTCTTCCAGTAGCGTTTCTCCGTCCAGTGGCGCGTGGCTTCCGGCAGGAATTCCTCATCCTGCTTCCCCTCATCATGGCGGGTGTCGAAGATATTTTCCACATTATACTCCACAAAGGTGAAGATTGACAGCAATAGTGCAAACAATGTATTCATAATTGTCAGTTCTTGGTTTTTAATTTGAATATTTTCCAGCATGTGGCAGCCACGATGACGCTGGTTACAGGCGACAGCAGATTAAAGAAACAATAAGGCAGATAGGTCAGCGTGGCCACGCCCAGCACGGTGCTCTGCGTCAGTCCACAGGTATTCCAAGGCACGAGAACGGAAGTCACTGTCGCTCCGTCCTCACAAGAACGGCTCAACAAACGTGCCTCATAGCCCCGTTCCAGATAGGTGTCCTTGAACATCGAACTGGTCAGCATGATTGAGAGATACTGGTCGGCCATGGCGATGTTACAGAAGAGTGCCGTGCCCACGGTGGAAGCCACCAACGAGGCCGTACCCTTGACAAACTTCAGGATCAGGCGCATCAACTCCTGCAACTGTCCCGTAGCCGTCAGAGCACCTCCGAAGGTTTGCGCACAGATGATTAGCCAGATGGTAGGCATCATACCGCCCATGCCACTGGTATGCACCAGTTCGTTGAGCATTGGCACACCCGTCTCGATATCCGTTGAGCCATAGCACACCTGCATCATGCCCTTATAGGAGGCAAGTAGACCCGTATCAGCCTCGCCCGATATCTGGTGGATCAGTGTTGGTTGCACAAAGAGCCCTACCACCACAGCCAGAAGGATAGCCAGGAAGAGCACCACCATCGAGGGCCATCGACGGGCAATCATCACCCCCGTCAGCACTGGCACCAGCAACAGCCAGGGCGAGATGACGAAGGTACGCTGCAACCCTTCCATGAACTCCAGCACATTACCGCTGCCCGAGACATTCATCGTGAATCCTGCCACCATAAAGATGGAGAGTGAGATGATGAATGTGGGAATCGTGGTATACATCATATAACGGATATGGGTAAAGAGCGGTGTACCCGCGACACTCGAGGCCAGTACCGTGGTATCAGAGAGCGGTGACAGTTTGTCACCGAAATAGGCACCCGTGATGATCGAGCCCGCTATCCAGCCGTCGTCGAAGCCATGCGCCTTGCCGATACCCATCAGGGCCACACCGATCGTTGCCACCGTGGTCCACGAGGAACCGATCATCAGACTCACCAGGGCACAGAGGATACTACTGCTGACGAGGAACACCTCCGGGCGGATGATCTGCATGCCATAGTAGATCATTGTCGGCACGATGCCCGACACCATCCACGTACCCCCAATCGCACCAATCAACAGAAGAATAATGATCGCGGGCGTACAACTGGCGATCTTCGCCGTAATCTCCTTCTCCAGATCTTCCCATTCCAGCCGCTTAGAGAAATGACCCACCAGCACACTGACTGCCGAGGCCACCATCAGCGAAATCTGACTGGCACCATCCAATGTTGCGTTGCCGAAAACGGCAACGCAACAGGTAATCAGTACAATCAGTACGAGGAATGGGATAAACGCCATCGGCTAGCAGACTTTCTCCAAACGCTTCATCATGGCAAACATGAAGATAGCGGCAATCAGGCAGATAACGAGGAAGACGCTCCAGACAGCCGTCAGGGAGATGGCTCCCCACAGATAACCGCCAATGCCTACCAGTTTATTACCGATAGCCGTAGCCACAAACCAGCCACCCATCATCAGACCCTTCAGTTTTGGAGGTGCCACCTTAGAGACAAAGGAGATACCCATCGGTGAAAGAAGCAATTCACCAAAAGTGAGAATCAGATAGGTCGTGATCAGCAGGTTCGGTGTGACGTCTGCCACATGCTTTCCCACTGTATTACCATCGGCATCAAGCATTGTCTCCGGCATTGGCAGACCATACGAGGACACGGCCATCAGAGCGAATGCCGCTGCTGCTACGATCATACCGTAGGCAATCTTACGGGGTGCCGAAGGCTCCTTCCCCTTGGCGGCCAGTGAACCGAAGATAGCCATTGAGACAGGTGTCAGGGCTACTACGTAGAATGGGTTGAACTGCTGGAAGATAGGAGCAGAGATGGCAATGCTGCCTGACAGGTGGTCATACTGCAGGAACAGGAAGGCCACTGCGATAGCGATCACAATAACGGAGATGGCCTTACCCTTGCCCGTCTTCGACTGGAAGAGTGAGAACAGGGCATAGACAATAAAGATAATCGCTACAAGGTTCCAAACGTCGAATGCCATACTCTCCAGACCAGAAGAGGAATTGGCCGTGAACTCATCGGCGAAATAGGTCAGCGAGAGTCCGTTCTGGTGGAAAGCCATCCAGAAGAAGATCACGACAGCGAACACCAGACAGAGTGCCACGACGCGCTGCTTGGTCTCCTCCTTCGTCAGTTCCGGCTCAACAGTGACAGCAGCCTTGGCTTCTGTCTTCTTACCTCCCTCCGTATGACGGAACGTGCCACGGAAGGCATAGTAGATGGCGATCGAGAGGATCAGTGAGGCACAGGCCACGGCGAAGGAGAAATGATAGGCATCATTCGAAGAGTAGCCCAGTGCCGTTTCAGCATATTCCTTAATCTTGATGGCAGCCGTCGGCGCAAAGAGGGCACCGATATTAATGGCCATGTAGAAGAGCGAGAAGCCAGAGTCACGCTGTGAAGCGTACTGAGGATCATCGTACAGATTGCCCACCATCACCTGCAGGTTTCCCTTGAACAAGCCTGTGCCCAGTCCTATCAGCACCAGGGCAGCCAGCATCACAATCAGGGCAAAGGTATCTCCGCCAAGCGGTATGGAAAGCAGCAGATAGCCTCCGAACATGATCAGGATGCCGATGGTCACCATGCGGCCGTAGCCGTATCTGTCAGCCAGCCAACCACCCACAATGGGCAGGAAGTACACCAGCATCAGGAAATCACTGTAGATTTCCCCTGCCCAGCCTGCGTCCAGACCATAATTAGCACGTAAGAACAAGGCGAAGACGGCTATCATCGTGTAGTAGCCGAATCGCTCTCCTGTGTTGGCCAGAGCCAACGCGAATAATCCTTTAGGTTGGTTTTCGAACATAATTTATTTGATTTTAGAGTTTTTAGTCCTGATAACATCAAAGAGATAGGTAAACTTGACGACGATGTTGCCGAAGTTGGAACTGCCGAAATAGTCACGTTTAGTCGATCCGTACATATTCCCAAGTCCGTAGTAATAGCGAGCGTCAACGAGGAAATGGCCTAAACGACGGTGGCTGTACTCCATACCCAGTCCCACAGCGATACCATAGTCCATGTTGTTCTCCACCGCCATCGTATCCTGTGCCGCCACATGCGAGGCACGTTTCCCGGCATACTGGTATTCCGGTTTAGTTGGGTCGAAGGCCGGATCATGCACGTCGAAGTTGGTGTCGATCTTGTCACTCAGGAAAAGTCCGAACTGAGGCCCCACCTGAAAGAATGCCTGAAAGCCGCTTCGCTCACGTCCCCATCCCAGTCGTGCCAGTATGGGCATCTGAATGTAGTTCATCTGACGGGAATAGCGCAGGTTTTGCGTGGGGTCGGTATGCAAGGGCACGGCCTGGTCCTGCATGTCCATGATATCCTCCTTCCAACCGATCTGGGCATAGTTCACCTCAGCCACGACCGCACAGATGCTCTTGAAATATTTCTCACAAGTATAGCGCACGGTCATTCCAGCCGTCATACCACCCTGCCACCCCTGAGGCACTTTGGGCATGAACGACACGTTGCTCATCGCATAGCCGCCATTCACACCGATGGCAAGATCCTTCCTGAACTCGCCCACCTGGGCAAAGGCAGTGATAAGTGATAAGTGAAAAGTGAAAAGTATTAAGAGGAGTCGGCGCATAGATCAGAACTTGATGGTTTCCACAATGTGCTCCGGCTTATAGTGCACGAAGAGCAATGTCTTGTTCCGCAGGCCGCCATTACCATAGCGTTCAAACTGCAGCGGTGTCTGCACGGGGGGATAACCGAACATGCCCGCAGCCCCGTTGAAACTCTTGCCGTATTTGTGGAGTCCCCTCAGGAAGAAGTAGGCGTGATCGAAGCCCGTAATGGCAAACCGTGGCAGGATATTCTGCATGTCAGTATGGAAGTTCCAGCGATATTTCTGTTGCAGACGCTGCGTAGCAGGCGAAACGGGATTATAGTAGAACACCGAGGGAATATACGTGTTGTACTTATAGAAATTATCCAAGTGGGCTCGGGTGTACATCAGCCAGTCATTATAACCGAACATCGTGATGTCCAGTTCTGGATCAGTGGCTTTCAGCCCATTGATTTTCGAGAAAGCCACACCCAGTTCCTGTGAACGGCCCGTGTTCAGGATCACGATGTTCTGCTTCTTCTGACTGAAAGCCTTCTTAAAGTTGTCCTCACCCGACTTCAGGTTGGTAAGGCTGTATTCGATACCCTTTTGTTCCAGTTCACGACGCAGGCCGGTAGTAAACGTGCCCTTTTTGCTCGTTGAGTCATTACAGTCGATGAACACGGGATGATAGTCCTTGAAGCGTTCCATGAAATGGGTGATCGTCTGTTCATTGACAGAGGTCGGCGACTGCCATATCTGGAAGATATTACGATTCGTTGTCAACTGCGGCGCATTGATGGAGAAAGGAATCACCAGACGGATATCATAATGGTTTACGAATTCCGACAGCACGTCCATCTGCTTCGAATAGAGAGGGCCGATAATCAGATCGCACCTCGTGGCTGCATCATCAAGTAACACCGTACGGATATCGCCGTCCTCTGGGGTGTTCCAAGCATGCACATCCACAGAGATACCCTGCTTTTTCAGACTGTCGCAGGCCATCAGCACGCCCCGGTAGTACTCCACCATGCGACGCCCGTCACCATTGATATCGTGCAGGGGCAGCATCACACCCAGTCGGATGGCACGGTTACGCACATCGTCAGTAGCATCAGCAGCACTCCTGGCGGGTTCTGCAGCCACAGCAGGTTGAGGAGCCTTTCCTGCGAAGGGAATCCTCAGGATGTCACCCTTCTTCAACTCGTAGTCAGGATTCTTCATCTCGGGGTTCGCCTCAATCAGTTCGTCGATGGTAATCTCATACAAACGGGAGATACCGAAGATAGTCTCTTTCCGCTTCACCTTGTGATAGCCACGGATGGAATTATCGTCCTGAGCCGACACGATTCCCACAGCCACAAAGAACAGTGAGATCAGTAAAAAATATCTTAAAACGCGTGTCATAAATTCTAAAATTAGCAATTTCGCCTACAAAAGTACAAAATAATTATCAATTCTCAATTGCCAATTATCAATTTTTTATTATCTTTGCACTTTAAAGCATACGAAAATGAGAATAAATCGGATTTTTATAGTCACTTGTGTCGCCTTGTTGCCACTTTCCACTCCGGGACAAGAAGCGTCTCCATCCGTCAACCCCACCGCCACCTATCTCGACGAGGAAGGCACTGAAATGGAAACAGAAGCCACGGAGAAAATCGCCGGGCAGGCCCCACTGTCCGTCACCTTCCATGCCAACCCCTCCGACATGGCGGGCTATTCCCCCACCTATGAATGGCACTTCCGCATGGAGGGCGAAAGCAAGGAACTGATGGTACGCTATGAGGTAGATACGGAATATACATTCACTACGGCAGGTACCACCCGCGTAACACTCTACGTAAACTTCCCCAACAATGAAGTACTGCTCGACTCCACCACCTTTGAGGTGACTATCAGCGAAAGCAAACTCATCTTCCCCAATGCCTTCTCACCTAACGGCGATGACATCAACGATGTGTTTAAGGCCAAGGACTACCAGAGCATTGTGGAGTTCCATGCCTATATCTTTAACCGTTGGGGACAGAAACTCTATGACTGGACCAATCCCTCCGAGGGATGGGACGGCACCTACAATGGCAAGGACGCTAAAGACGGTGTCTATTTCTTGCTTGTCAAGGCCAAGGGCGCCGACGGCACCACCTATAATATTAAGAAAGATGTAAACCTGCTCAGAGGATACAATGAAGAAGTGAGGAGTGAAGAATGAAGAGAGAAGACGACAAGATTAATGTATACGGTGCACGTGTACATAATTTAAAAAATATAGACGTGGAGATTCCACGCAACTCTATGACGGTCATCACAGGTCTTAGCGGCAGCGGCAAGTCGTCGCTGGCTTTCGACACCATCTTTGCCGAGGGACAGCGCCGCTACATTGAGACTTTCTCTGCCTATGCCCGAAACTTCCTGGGCGGCATGGAGCGCCCCGACGTGGATAAGATCACGGGCCTCTCGCCTGTCATCAGTATCGAGCAAAAGACCACCAACAAGAACCCACGCTCTACCGTGGGCACCACCACCGAGGTCTACGACTACATGCGTCTCCTCTTTGCCCGTGCCGGCAAGGCCTACAGTTACGCCACGGGTGAGGAAATGGTGAAATACACAGAGGAGCGCGTTCTCGACATGATCCTCCACGACTATGCGGGCAAACGGATCTTCATCCTTGCTCCGTTGGTGCGCAGTCGTAAAGGCCACTACCGCGAACTCTTCGAGTCGATGCGTCGCAAGGGCTACCTGAACATGCGTGTCGACGGCGAACTCGTGGAGATTACCCGCGGCATGAAGGTGGACCGCTACAAGAACCACGACATCGAGGTTGTCATCGACAAACTCGCCGTCAGCGACAAAGACACAGAGCGTCTTAAGAAGTCCGTTGCCATCGCCATGAAACAGGGCGACGGCCTCATTCTCATCCTCAACAAGGACACGGGTGAGGTCAAGCACTTCTCCAAACGGCTAATGTGCCCGACAACGGGTATAAGTTATTCAGACCCAGCCCCTAACAATTTCTCGTTCAACTCTCCCCAAGGAGCCTGTCCCTACTGCAAGGGTCTGGGTGTCATCAATCAGATCGACCTCGCGAAGGTCATCCCAAACCGCAAGCAGACTATCTATGAAGGTGGCATCGTGCCTCTCGGCAAGTATAAGAACCAGATGATCTTCTGGCAGATCGAAGCCATCCTGAAGAAATTTGATTGCGACATGAAGACCCCCATTGAAGAGATTCCGGACGACGCCCTCCGCGAAGTGCTCTACGGATCTCTGGAGAACGTGCGCATCGACAAGGAACTGGTGCACACTTCCAGCGACTACTTCATTGCCTTCGACGGCATCATCAAATACCTGCGCAACGTGATGGACAACGATGAATCCGCAGCCGGCCAGAAGTGGGCCGACCAGTTCCTCGCCGAATGTGAGTGTCCTGAGTGTCACGGCCAGCGACTGAACCGCGAGGCTCTCTCCTACCGCATCTGGGACAAGAATATCTCCGAACTGGCCTCCATGGACATCACCGAACTCCGCGAGTGGCTCGATGAGGTTGAGTCCCACCTCGACCACCAGCAACAGCAGATTGCCGCAGAGATCCTGAAGGAGATACGCACCCGACTTGACTTCCTGCTCGAAGTAGGACTCGACTACCTCGCGCTCAACCGTCAGTCAGCCAGTCTTTCAGGCGGAGAGAGTCAGCGCATCCGTCTGGCTACACAGATCGGTTCCCAACTCGTCAACGTGCTCTATATCCTTGACGAGCCATCAATCGGTCTCCACCAGCGCGACAACGAACGCCTTATCCACTCGCTCAAGGAACTGCGCGACCTGGGCAACACCGTCATCGTCGTGGAGCACGATGAGGACATGATGCGCAATGCCGACTGGATTATCGACATCGGCCCCCGAGCAGGCCGCAAGGGTGGCGAAGTGGTATTCCAGGGCACCCCCAAGGACATGCTGAAGGCCGACACACTTACCGCGAAGTACCTCAATGGACAGTTGACAGTGGATAACGCACCCTTCTCCCGCCGGGAGGGCTGTGACAAGTCTCTCATCCTCCGTGGCTGCACAGGGAACAACCTGAAACACGTCGACGTGGAATTCCCACTGGGCAGACTCATCCTCGTCACGGGAGTCAGCGGCAGCGGTAAGTCCACCCTTATCAACGAGACGCTCCAGCCCATCCTCTCAAAGCATTTCTACCGTTCACTGAAAACACCGATGCCCTACGACTCGATCGAGGGTCTTGAATATATTGACAAGGTGGTCGATGTCGACCAGTCGCCCATTGGTCGGACGCCCCGTTCCAACCCCGCCACCTACACAGGCGTCTTTTCCGACATCCGCAGTCTGTTCGTCAACCTCCCCGAGGCTAAAATCCGCGGCTACAAACCAGGGCGCTTCTCCTTCAACGTCAAGGGCGGGCGCTGCGAGACCTGCGGCGGTAATGGCTACAAGACCATCGAGATGAATTTCCTGCCCGATATCCAGGTGCCCTGCGAGGAGTGCCACGGCAAGCGCTATAACCGTGAAACGCTTGAGGTGCGCTTCAAGGGAAAGTCGATTGCCGACGTGCTCGATATGACCATCAACCAGGCAGTGGAGTTCTTCGAGAACGTACCCGAGATCCTCCGCAAGATCAAGACCATCCAGGACGTGGGGCTCGGCTATATCAAACTCGGTCAGCCCTCAACCACCCTCTCCGGCGGTGAAAGCCAGCGCGTGAAACTGGCCACCGAACTCTCCAAGAAGGATACCGGAAAGACCCTCTACATTCTCGACGAGCCCACCACGGGCCTCCACTTCGAGGACATCCGCATCCTGATGGACGTGCTCCAGAAACTCGTCGACCGTGGCAACACGGTGATTATCATCGAGCACAACCTCGATGTCATCAAACTGGCCGACTGGATCATCGACATGGGTCCCGAGGGTGGCCGGAAGGGTGGACAGATTCTCTCCACCGGCACTCCGGAAGACGTCGCACAGTCGGACAAGGGCTACACCCCACACTTCCTAAGGAAAGTATTGAGACTCTAAGTTAAAGATTCTTAAAGGCAGCGTCTCCCATACAAGATTCGCGCATTTTTGGATTATAGAGATAGAAGACAGGGCAAAAGGAATGGTCGAAAGACTCGTTGAGCGCATACGTAACCATGACCAACGGGCGATGAGCGAACTCTATCAACGGTATGTGGGGGCGCTGACGTCGGTATGCTATCGTTATGTGCCCTCGGAAAGCGACGCAAAAGACGTGCTGCAGAACAGTTTCGTCAAGATCTTCACTGCACTTCCGACTTTCGACTACAGGGATGAGCCGTCATTTAAGAACTGGATGGTGAAAGTGGTGGTCAACGAGTCGCTCCACTTCCTGAGAGGGCACAAGCGGATTAGGCTCACAGACCTTCATGAAGCCGACAAACTGCTGGCAGACGAGGGAGAGCAACCCGACATGGAAAAGATTTCTGCCGAGGAGTTACACCGGTTGATCAGAGAACTACCTGACGGTTACCGCACCGTGGTGAACCTCTACGTCTTCGAGGGCTACTCCCACGAACAGATTGCAGCGCTACTGGGCATCAAGGAAGCCACTTCGTCGTCGCAATTCTACTACGCGAAACGCCTGTTGGCCAAGAAAATAAGAAATTTAAAGAGATAAGAATGGAAGATGAAGAGTGGATCAGAAGATTGAGGGAAAGGCTCGAGGATTATGAGGAAGCCCCTCCAACCGAACTTTGGGAGGCCATCAGCAAGCAACTGGGCCTTGAGGAGGAACCTATCCGCAAGCCAACAATCATCCGCCGTTGGCACTGGGTGGCTGCCGCTGCGGCAGCCGTGCTGACGCTGGTGGGATTCTTCGTCTTCCAAGAGAAGACGGAAGAACCGACTGCCCCATTACAAACCGATGCAAAGACCATTCTCAAGAAGAATCCATCGCCTCAGACGCCCTCGCAGCCCATGGCGGTCATAACGCCCTCAAGCACCAGTCCGAGAATGCCGGCACAGGCTATCGTTCTGAACCAGCCGGTCTCCGAAGTGGAAA
>JAFUAK010000087.1 GCA_017460765.1 Prevotella sp.
AAAACTGAAAATACGCGAATCCTGAAGGGGTAGAAATTCGCGGAAACCCCTTTTCCCACGGGCATTTGAGCCTAAAAAAAGCGCTCACCAAAAGCGCTATTTTTAGAAATTCCAGCGAAGAAAAAACGGGAAAATCAGTGCAAAATGTAAAAAATCAGTTCTTTCATGAGTTCGCCAGGAGGGGTGTTTGGGTTATCCAAACCCTTACTTTTCGCATCAATTTCACGTATCTTGGAAATGATTGCCATCACTTTGACTCCATTGTAGTTTCGCATGCCAGTCATGTAGTCCTTCGCTGCCCATGGAGATCTCAATTCCAACCACTCTGCCACTGCCTCCTGACTCCTGTTATTGGGCGCATAATACGCGATCATCAAATTCTGGAAGTAATTGAAGAGCATCGGGAGAAATGAGTAGATGGAACCTGCCTTCGGATTTTCGTCAAAATATTTGATGATGAGGTTTGCCTTGTAGACATTTCTGTTCACGATGGCATCGCGCAACTCAAAACCATTGAACTCCTTGCTCACCCCTATCTGGTCTTCCACCACCTGAGGGGTAATCTTCCTGTTGTCGGCGGGGAGAGAGAGGATCACCTTGTCGAGTTCACTGGTGAGGCGGCTCAGGTCTGGTCCGATATTATCGGCAATCATCTGGGTGGACTTGGGATCGATGGACACCTGACGATCCTTCAGATAGCGTTCTATGAAGGCAGGCAGTTCCCTGTCCTTGAGTTTTTTGCTCTCAAACAGGATGCCAGCAGACTGAATAGCCTTCAGCAGATCCTTCTTCCGGCCATCTATGGAGCCGTTCTTATGGCACATCACCAGGACAGTAGAGGGCATGGGGGCCCTGAAATACTGCGCCAGGGCCTCTGTATTCTTAATGTTCTGCGCCTCCTTGACGATGATAACCTGACGCTCAGACATCATGGGATAGCGCCTGGCAGCATCAGCAATCTGTGAGGCCGTGACATCAGAGCCGAAGAGGATGGTCTGGTTGAAATCCCTTTCCTCGGGCTGCAACACATGCTCTGCGATATAGTCGGCAATCCGATCGATATAATAGGACTCGTCGCCCATGAGATAGTAGAGCGGCCCGAACTGTCGTGCCTCCAAATCGTGCATGATGGACTCGAAAGTGACATTTTTTGCTTCTGCCATGCTGATTTTTCGAATATTCTGTGTAACTTTGCTGCAAAGTTACAAAAATGTATCGATTAAACCTACCAACATACCCCATAAAAATCACGAAGAAGGGCGAAAAACAGCAGATTTTCGACTTTCTCAGGCGGAAATATGTGGCGCTGACACCGGAAGAATGGGTGAGACAGCACTTCGTGCACTACCTCGTGGAGCACAAGGGCTATCCCCAGGGACTGCTGTCCAATGAGGTGGAACTGAAGGTGGGGGAGAAAAAACTGCGCTGTGACACGGTGCTCTACGACCAGGCCCTGCATCCCCGGATGATCATCGAATACAAGGCCCCTACTATACCACTTCAGCAGAAGACCTTCGACCAGATATCGGTCTACAATCTCCTGCTGAAAGTGGATTATCTGGTGGTGAGCAACGGGCTGCAGCACTATTGCTGCAAGATGGACTACGAGCAGCAACGCTACGTATTCCTGGAGGCCCTACCCGACTACCAAAGTCTTTGACAATCAATCCATGTCGCTGGCATCAGTCGTCTTCTTCGAAGAGGCTGTCTTGCGGATGGATCTCTTGCGGGGCTTCTTCTCCTCACCCGTCACCTTGTCGATCTTCACGCCTGCCAGTTCAGGATCGATCATGATACGGCCACAATACTCGCAGACGATGATCTTCTTGTGCATCTTGATATCCAACTGGCGCTGGGGCGGAATCTTGTTGAAGCAACCACCACAGGCATCGCGCTGGACATAGACCACGCCCAGACCATTGCGGGCGTTCTTGCGAATGCGCTTGAAGGAGGTGAGCAGACGGGGCTCAATCCTGGCCTCGAGTTCCTTGACCTTCTCCTTGAGTTTCTCCTCCTCAGCACGTGTCTCGGTCATAATCTCGTCGAGTTCACTCTTCTTCACCTCGAGGTCGCTCTGGCGCTCCTGGATCAGTTCCTCGTTAGAGGCCAGTTCGTTCTGCTTCTCCTGAATACGGTTGTTGGCCTCACGAATCTTCTTGTTGCAGAGTTCGATTTCGAGAGACTGGAACTCAATCTCCTTGCTGAGGGTATCGTACTCACGGTTGTTCTTCACCTCGTCGAGTTGACTCTTGTAGCGGGCCACACTGGCCTCAGCATCTGCAATCTCACCCTTCTTCTGGGTGATGGCACGCTGGAACTCGTCAATCTCACTGCGAATTTTCTCAACACGTGTGCTCAGACCTTCGATCTCGTCCTCGAGGTCCTGTACTTCCAGAGGCAGTTCACCTCTCAATGCACGTTTCTCATCGATGGATGAGAGTGCAGCCTGCAGTTGATAGAGGGTCTTCAGGCGCTCTTCAACTGATAAGTCTGTGGGATCTTTCTTTGCCATAACTTCTATAGTTCTATAAATATAATATTGGATTCGTATTCGTCTCTGCGATGTAAGTCTTCACTCCAGGGCATTCCTGCCGGATAATCTCCTGGAAGACCTCGGCCGTGAACTGTTCACTCTGGTAATGGCCGATGACACAGATCTGGATCTGCTGCTCGTAGCCAAAGTACTGGTGGTAGTGCATCTCGCCCGTGATGAAGGCATCAGCCCCGGCCTTGAGGGCATCGTCGAGCAGGAAGTCCCCTGCCCCGCCACAGATGGCCACCTTCCTGACAGGCCTGCGGAGGAGTTGGTTACACATCGCACACTCCACTCCGAAGGTGTTCTTCACCAGCAGGATGAAATCGTCCGCTGCCAAAGGTTCAGGGAGTTCACCCACAGCCCCGGAGGGCTCCTTCAGATACGTGATGTCCTGAAGCCCCAGTTTCTCTGCGATACGCCAGTTGACGCCTCCCTGGGCATTGTCCATGTTGGTATGCATGGAGATGACTGCGATGTCGAGTCGGATGGCCTTTCGCACTGTCCGCTGGACATCTGTCAGGTCACTGATGGTCTTCAGTCCGCGGAACAACAGGGGATGATGGCTCACAACCAGGTTGCAGCCCTTCTCTCTGGCCTCGTCAAGAATGGCTTCGTTGACGTCCAGACACAATAATGCCCCTGAAACCTCCGTCTCTGTCAGTCCAACCTGCAAGCCAGCATTATCCCAACTTTCCTGCAAGGGCAGAGGCGCGAAACGTTCAAGGGCGCTCAGCACTTCTTTGATTTTCACGCTGCAAAATTACAAAGAAAAGCCGAGACTAAGCCTCGGCCTTTCTCTGTATTATGTATTTTTAACGTTTTTACCAGGCGGAAAGGCTGGCTTCTGCCTCGATTTTCTGCTCCGTCTTGTCATCAAGGGCAGGGAAGAAATCGATGCCTGTGAGGGCCTCAATCTCGTCCACGCTGTGCAAAGCCTCCTGCTGCGTCTGCTTCTTGCCCTCATTGCGGTAGATGAAGCCAATGGCCTTGGGCGTGCCCTTGCGACAGAGGATCACCTTGAAGAAGGCATCAGGCACCCACACCTTGTTCCTGCCGATCGTACGCTGCTCCCTACCCTTCTGATAGATGGGCCCACAGACGATGTCGACAGCCCCATACTCCTTGGCCCACTCGCGACACTGGATCTCGAGATCGTTCCACTCGTACTTGTTCAGCCCATGGTTCTGCGGACAGATATTCGTGAAGAGGAACGACTCGCGCATCGCCTCCCTGTCCCACTTGTTGTCGCCTGCAGGACACATGTGGCCACGGTCGAAGCGGGAGTTATAGTAGTCATTGTCCGTAGCACGGGGCGCCTTCACCTCCACATCCTCCTGAAACATCTCCTGCTTGCGCTGGAAGGAGCCATTGGTGTGTGAACTTGTCAGATGCCAGGCCACCCAATTAGGGTTCTTCGTCTCGCGATTATAGGAGATGGTAAAACCCCTCTTGTGGAGGATCTGCTCCGGTCGATCTTTCAGGGGTGCAGGCTGCTCGTACATCGTCACCACCTTGGCCTTCTGGGTATTCAGGAAAGTCGTCTGCACAGGCTTATCCCCGCTCTTTCCATCCTTGCAGGCTCCCAAGGCCAGGACAAGCGCCATGATCCAGATGAGTTTGCCTAACTTATCAAAGAGACTCCTGTCCATCAAAAGGATTGTCAGGGCCAGGGAAAGGACGGAGGCTGAGACGCAGCCTGCGATCATGCCCAGCGTCAAGACGAAGGCATTGATGGGCGACAGGCCCCCAAGCAGGATACCCACAAGCAGGAGGGGCATCGACGTGAGACCCAATACGGAAAGGTTGGCGACTGTGGGAGAGATCACTGCCAGCAGACTGCGACGGAGGAAGGGCTGTAGCGACTTCCAGTGAGCCAGACCATTGCCCCGCAGGAACTCATACTGTTGCTCATCTTCCTTCAGAGCAGAGAGATAGGTGTTCAGGCCGCGGATCATCATCGCCGTGGCATGACCCATCAGCAGAGCCATCACAGGCACAAACCAGCGGGCATCAAACACACGGACAGGGAAGACCAGTCCTAAAAGCCAGAAGCCCACCAAAGACACACCTATCAGCAGACCAGCGCTGACTGGCAGCCATAATCTCCTGACCTCCTGCTTGCAGCGCTTCAGTACCAGCCAGCCAGAATAGGCAGCGATCACCACCAGCCAAGCCAGCAGGAGCCAGGGGCTGTTGAAGCGGATGAGTGCCCACACCACGAGGCAGAGCACTAACAACTGCATGATAGCACGCCCTATGGCGATGCCAAACGACTTGAGCATGGGGCGCTCCAGGAGATAAAGCAGTCCTGCGGGTATCAGGAGCAGGAGCAATCCTAAGACGGTATGTAATATCAAACTTGTGTTCATTGTCTTAACGTGTCTAAGTTGATGACGAGATTGGCCTGAGCCAGCACTTCAGGTCTGCGACTGGCAATGAGTACGGTCTTGCCTTTCCTCACCTCCCCTTGCAGAAGGGCTATCATGCGCTTGGTGAGTTCCGGTGAGAGGTGGGCAGTAGGTTCATCGGCAATGATGATGGAACGGTCGTCTGCCTGCAGGATAGTACGCTCTGCGAGTTGGCAGATTTCCTCTGGTGAGAGCGGTTCTGGCTGTGGCTCAGGCTTCACGGAGGGCAACAGGGCATTCCAGACAGCATATTCCTCTGCTTCAGAGACCGGGGTTTCAGGCGCCTTCAGTTGATGGGCGAGCATCTGGATCTGCTGGGGCAAATAGACCATCAAGGTGCGAAAGGCCGGTGCAGAATAGACCGTGAGCAGTTCGCCATCGACGCTCACAAAGCCCTCTGCCACAGGCAGGAAGCCCATAAGCGTACGGAGAAAGGTGGTCTTGCCAGAGCCTTGTGACCCTGTGAGACAGGTGAATTGTCCGTCCCTGGCAATGAAGGAAAGTCCTCTGGCCAATGTACGTCCGCCTATAGCCACTGTCGCATCCTTGACTTCTAACATCTATATTTTTTGTGCAAAGGTATTAAAAAAATAAGAATTAAGAATTAAGAATTAAGAGAATTTTGTACCTTTGCAGCAAATTTTTAAGATTGGAGCATCAAAACCATACAGAGAAGTGGCGACTGCCGGCAGAATGGGAGTCCCAGTGGGGTGTGCAACTGACCTGGCCACACGCCCGGACAGACTGGGTCCCTATGCTTGATGAGATTACGGCCACCTATGAAGAGATGGCGCGTGAGATCAGGAAACGAGAAGAACTGCTCATCGTGGGAGAGCCCTCGAACGACACCTGGGCCAGAGACCACGGGTTTATCACGCTGGTGAACGACCAAGGCGGGGTGAGGCTGCTGGACTTCTGCTTCAACGGCTGGGGTGAGAAATTCCCTGCCGACCTTGACAATGCCATCAACAGGAGGCTCTATGACGAGGGGAAGATCAGCGGTGACTATGTGGACTGCCTGGACTTCGTGCTGGAAGGAGGTTCCATTGAGAGTGACGGACGGGGCACGATATTCACCACCTCTGGCTGTCTGTTGGCTCCCCACAGGAATCAGCCCATGACACAGGCTGAGATAGAGGCAAGGCTGAAGAGAGACCTCTGTGCCGAACGTATCCTCTGGATCGACCACGGTCATCTGACTGGGGATGATACCGACGGACATATCGACACCCTGGTACGCATCTGTCCTGACGACACCTTATTATATGTAGGGTGCGACGATCCTGAGGACGAGCAGTATGAGGACCTGAAACTGATGGAGGCACAACTCCAGACATTCAGGACGCTGGAAGGGAAGCCCTACCGGCTGATGAGACTGCCCATGCCCCAACCGATCTACGAGAATAGTGAGCGACTGCCTGCGACATATGCCAACTTCCTCGTGGTGAACGGGGCTGTGCTCTGTCCCACCTATGACCAGCCAGAACAGGATGCAGAGGCCCTGCGCATCATCGGGGAGGCGTTTCCTGACAGGGAGATCGTGGGCATCGACTGTCGCAGTGTGATCAGGCAGCACGGTTCGCTGCATTGTTGCACCATGCAATTTCCACATGTAAAAAGGTAAAAAAGTAAAAAGGTAAGATGAAAGAACTAAAGATAGGATTTTTACAGCAGCACAATACGGCTGACATCAAGGGGAACATCCTGCGGCTGGCAGAGGGAATCAGTGACCTGGCCAAGCGCGGGGCAGAACTCATCGTGCTACAGGAACTGCACAACGGGCTTTACTTCTGTCAGACAGAAGATGTGAACAACTTCGACCAGGCAGAGCCCATCCCAGGGCCCTCCACCAAAGTCTTCGGGGAACTGGCCA
This sequence comes from Prevotella sp., assembly GCA_017460765.1. GTDB lineage: Bacteria > Bacteroidota > Bacteroidia > Bacteroidales > Bacteroidaceae > Prevotella. Next base: position 6,818 of record JAFUAK010000087.1, read on the forward strand.
AGCAGTTTGGGGTGGTCATCGTGACCTCGCTCTTCGAGAAGCGGGCACCCGGGCTCTATCATAATACAGCCGTGGTGCTGGAGAAAGACGGGAGTATCGCCGGTATCTACCGGAAGATGCACATCCCTGATGATCCGGCCTACTATGAGAAGTTCTACTTCACCCCAGGTGACTTAGGGTTCCATCCTATCCAGACCTCCGTGGGTACTCTGGGTGTGCTGGTGTGCTGGGATCAGTGGTATCCCGAGGCAGCCAGACTGATGGCCCTTCAGGGTGCAGAAATCCTCATCTACCCCACTGCCATCGGCTATGAGTCGAGTGATGCGCCAGAAGAGCAGGAGCGTCAGCGCAGGGCCTGGCAGACTGTACAGCGGGGTCATGCAGTGGCCAACGGCATCCCCGTGGTGACTGTGAATCGCGTGGGGTATGAACCCGATCCGTCAGGACAGACCGGCGGTATCCAGTTCTGGGGCACCTCCTTTGTGGCCGGGCCTCAGGGTGAACTCATCTACGAAGCCTCGGCAGACGAAGAAGAGAGCATCATCGTGGAACTGGACATGCAGCGCAGTGAACAAGTGAGGCGCTGGTGGCCCTTCCTCAGGGACAGACGCATCGACCACTATGGCGACATCACTCGTCGATACATTGATACTTGTAAATTGTAAATAGTAAAATAGTAAATACCCCATATGTCAAACCTTCTCAGATTCCAAGTTGTGGAGGAAGCCTTCAAGAAGAAGGCCCTGGAGGTGGCTACACCCCAAGAACGTCCTTCCGAGTATTTCGGAAAATATGTGTTCAACCGTCAGAAGATGTACAAATACCTGTCGGCTGACGTCTATAGTAAGATGATCGACGTGATGGGCAATGGTGCCCGTCTGGACCGTTCCATCGCAGATGCCGTGGCGATGGGTATGAAACAATGGGCACAGGACATGGGTGCCACCCACTACACCCACTGGTTCCAGCCCCTGACAGAGGGTACTGCCGAGAAGCACGATGCCTTCGTAGAACACGACGGCAAGGGAGGCATGATGGAGACCTTCAGCGGGAAACTCCTCGTACAGCAGGAACCTGACGCCTCGTCCTTCCCCAATGGTGGTATCCGTAACACCTTTGAAGCCCGCGGCTATTCTGCCTGGGATCCCACGTCGCCTGTGTTCATCATCGACGACACCCTCTGTATCCCCACCATCTTCATTGCCTATACAGGTGAGGCCCTGGACTACAAGGCTCCCCTGCTGCGCTCTATCCGTGCCGTGACCAAGGCAGCCCAGGATGTGTGCGGTCTCTTCTACGACGACGTGAAGAAGGTACAGGTGAACCTCGGCTGGGAACAGGAGTACTTCCTCGTGGACGAAGGGCTCTATTCGGCCCGTCCTGACCTCCTGATGACTGGTCGTACGCTGATGGGTCATGAGAGTGCGAAGAACCAGCAGATGGACGACCACTACTTCGGTACCATCCCTGATCGCGTGCAGGCCTTTATGAAGGACCTGGAGATTCAGGCTCTGGAACTGGCCATTCCCTGTAAGACCAGGCACAATGAGGTGGCCCCCAACCAGTTTGAGTTGGCCCCCATCTATGAGGAGTGCAACCTCGCCGTGGACCACAACATGCTGCTGATGTCCCTGATGAAGCGTGTGGCCAGGAATCATGGTTTCCGCGTGCTACTCCATGAGAAGCCCTTCGACGGCATCAATGGATCGGGCAAGCACAACAACTGGAGCCTGACGGCAATGCACAATGGGAAGTCTACCCTGCTCCATGCCCCAGGCAAGACACCTGAGGAGAACCTGAGGTTCGTGACCTTCATCGTGGAGACCCTGATGGCCGTCTATCGTCACAACGGACTATTGAAGGCCTCCATCGTGAGTGCCACCAATGCCCATCGTCTGGGTGGCAATGAGGCTCCTCCCGCCATCATCAGTTCGTTCCTGGGCAAACAACTCACAGAGTTGCTCGACCATATCGAGTTCTCTGACAAGGACGACCTGTTCAACCTGAAGGGCAAGCAAGGTATGGAGATCGACATTCCCCAGATCCCCGACCTCATCATCGACAATACCGACAGGAACCGGACCTCCCCCTTTGCCTTCACAGGTAATCGCTTTGAGTTCCGTGCCCCCGGTTCGTCAGCCAACTGTGCCTCTGCAATGATAGCCCTGAACTCTGCCATGGCAGAAGCCCTGCAGGAATTCAAGACGCGTGTAGATGCCAGGATCCAGGCAGGCGACAACAAACTGTCGGCCATCCTCGACGTGCTTCGTGAGGATATCAAGACCTGCAAGCCCATCCGTTTTGACGGCAATGGCTACAGTGAAGCATGGGTGAAGGAGGCTGCCCAGCGAGGACTGGACGTAGAGAAGTCCTGTCCGAAGATTATCGAGCACTATCTCGACGAGTCGAGCGTCAGGATGTTTGAGGCCACGAAGGTGATGAACCACAAGGAACTGGAAGCCCGCAACGAGGTGAAGTGGGAGACCTACGTGAAGACCGTACAGATTGAGGCCAGGGTGATGGGCGACCTCTCGATGAACCACATCATCCCTGTGGCTACGCACTATCAGAGTCAACTTATCAAGAACGTACAGGGCATGAAAGATGTGTTCTCTGCCGAAGAGGCCAACAGGCTCTCTGCGCGTAACATGAAACTGATTCAGGAGATTGCCGAGCGTACGGAGAAGATCGAGCAACTGGTGGAAGAACTCACGGATGCCCGCAGGATTGCCAATCGCATCGAGAACATCCATGACAGGGCCATCCAGTACCATGACACCGTCTGTCCTAAGATGGAGGCTATCCGCCATGAGATCGACCATCTGGAGATGATCGTGGAAGACGGTCTCTGGTCGTTGCCCAAGTACAGGGAGTTGCTGTTTATCAGATAAAGAACAAAGCATCCCGCCGATTTGGCGGGATGCTTTGTTCTTTTACTTGCAGTAGAAATCGTGATACCATTCAGCGAAGTGCCTGAGTCCTTCGCGTAGTGTGATCCTAGGGGTAAAGCCGAAATCCCGTTCCAGGGCAGTAGCATCTGCATAGGTGACAGGAACATCACCCGGCTGCATAGGAACGAGTTTCTTGTGGGCCTCGAAGTCATAGTCTTGAGGCAGTACCCCAGCCCTGACGAGTTCCTCCTGCAGAATCTGCACAAAGTCCAGCAGGCTCTCAGGCTGTCCGCCACCTATATTATATACGGCATAGGGAGGCAGAGGCAGTCCATCCTCACCCTTCTTCCGCTCAGGAGCCCCCTGCATCACACGGACAATGCCCTCCACGATATCGTCGACATAGGTGAAGTCCCTGCGGCAATTGCCATAGTTGAAGATCTGGATGGTCTCACCCTTGAGGAGTTTGTCGGTGAATCCGAAGTAAGCCATGTCAGGTCTTCCTGCAGGTCCATAGACCGTGAAAAAACGCAAGCCCGTGGAAGGGATATCATAGAGTTTGGAATAACAGTGGGCCATCAGTTCGTTGCTCTTCTTGGTGGCTGCATAGAGGGAAACAGGGTTATCCACCCGGTCGTCTGTGCTGAAGGGCACCTTCTTGTTGCCGCCATACACACTGCTGCTGCTGGCATAGACCAGATGTTCGACAGGATGATTCCGACAGGATTCGAGAATGTTGTAGAAACCTATCAGATTGGACTGGATATAGGCATCGGGGTTTGTGATGCTATAGCGTACACCTGCCTGGGCTGCAAGGTTGACGACGACAGCAGGCCTGTATTGTCCGAAGACAGCATCGACAGTGTCCCTGTCAGCAATGTCACCCTTGATGAACCTGAATCCTCCGAAGGACTTCAGTTCATCGAGACGGAAGTCCTTGAGGGCCACATCGTAGTAGTCGTTCATATTGTCAATACCGATGACTGTGGGGTTGTGAACGTCCTGGAAGAGGCGTTTCACCAGGTTAGAGCCGATAAACCCGGCTGCACCTGTTACAAGAATCGTCTTGTTGTTCAGATCAATTTTTTCCATATTTCTCTATTGCTTCATAATAGGTATCAAGGGAGCCGATGTCAAAGCGACCGGCAGACATGTGCCAGGCATGCATCGTGGTATGATCCACCATGTAGTGGGCCAGATTGCCCGGGGCATCCTTGCCACAGCCATTCTCCACAGCATGGCGAATGAGACCGAGATCCTTCTTCCTATAAATATAAAAAGGTGGTACGGCCCAATGCGTCTTGGGCTGCTGTGGCTTTTCCTCCATGCCAAGGACTCTGTCCTGGGCGTCGAGTTCCACGACTCCCGTACGCTGGAGTTTCTCTATCGAAGGCTGTTCATGACACATGATGCAACTCGTGGCCTTCTCCCTGGCAAAGTCCACGAATTCGCGGAAGGAGAAAAACAGCAGGTTGTCGGCTGCTACAACGAGCATGTCATCGTCGATCCGTAACTTCTCCATTGCAAAGAGGAGGTCACAGACGGCTCCCAGACGAGTCTCGTTGGTCTCTGTCCCATCATCCACGATAGTAATGGGTTTTCCATAGGCCGTCTCTGAAGCCCATTTCTCAAAGATGGGGGCAAACTTGTGGTTGGTAATGATGATATGCTCATCGATTTCGGGGATGGTGTCGATATCATCGAGCATACGTCCCAGAATCGTGTTCTCACCAATTTTCAACAAAGGTTTCGGGAAGTTTTTAGTCAACTCGCCCAAACGTGTGGCATAGCCAGCGGCAATAACGATGTTCTTCATACAAATCTTGCTCCATTGTCGGGTTTCACCCAGAATACCTGGAAGGTCTTTTCGTACTCAGGGAACTGGGCGAGATACTGTTCTGTCAGTTTCTGTTCGATCTCTGCTTTATGATCAGGATCCACCAGGGCGATACAAGCCCCCTTGAAACCTGCCCCAGAGAAGCGTCCGCCATAGACACCAGGGAGTTGACGCATAATTTCATAGATGGCGATGAGTTCAGGAGAACCGCACTCATAATTATGAATGCTCGACTCACAGGAGTCGAAGGAAAGTTTTCCGAAAAGTTTCAGATTGCCCGTCTCCCAGGCTGTCACCCCCTGTCGGACACGACGATACTCTGAATAGAAATGCTCTGCCCTACGTGCAAATCTGGCAGGCATGGCAATACGCGTCTTTTCGAAAGTGGTCTTGGGGATATCGCGCAGGAACGTCTTGTCGAAGGTCTTGAGGGGCTGGTCGGTATAAGCCAGCATGTTCCAGGCAGCCGTCTTACACTCCGACACACGGAGGTTATAGTCTGAATTGACCAGACTGCGCGTCAGACCTGAGAAGAAGATGCCCAGTTCGAAAGGAGGCATCTCGGGATGACGCTTGATGATGCGATATTCATTGGAATCACAATCCAGGAAGAGCAGGCCATCCTTCCTGCCCAGTGCTATACAAGCCTGGTCGAGCAGGCCATTGTTCAGTCCGATGTACTCACGTTCTGCCTCAGAGGCAATCTTCACCACCTCGAAGGGCTGCAGGGTGATGTCGTTGGCCTTGGCCAGCGCCATGACATAGGCCACCAGGACTGCAGCGCTGGATGAGAGGCCTCCCACCGGCAATGACCCCTGGATAATGCCCTCCATGCCCTTAGTCAGTTCAAAACGCTTGCGCAGGGCATACTTGGCACCCCGGGCATAGTCACCCCAGTGGTGCTCCCTTACCTGAGAAGGTGTGTTGACATGGAATGCCACATCACCTTCGAAGGTCCTTGAAGACAACTGCACCAGGCTGTCTTCCCGGATGTTAAACCAGAGGTCAACGCCTTTATCAATGGCAAAGCCGGTGACCAATCCATGCTGATGGTCCACATGAGCCCCCAAGGGACATACGCGATAAGGCGAAAAGATATGATACTGAAAATCACTCATAACGTTGTCGATGATTTTTATAGATGAAATAGTTTACTGAATAATCGAAAACCAGCCATACCCCCAACACGATAAAGAATATCCAGGTGGTGTCTATCTGTGCCTTGACACACCACATGGTGACCAACACAATGATCAGGGAGGTAAGTACCAGGATCAGCATCACCCAGCGGGAACCAATGCCCGTCCGCAACAACTTGTGATGGATATGGTTCTTGTCGGGGAGAAAGGGATTGCGGTGGTTTCGGATACGAGCCATGACCACCCTGACGATATCGAACATGGGAACGACCATGGTAGAGAGGCCGATGACCAGCATCTCACGCGGGAAGGAGACGCCAGCCCCACTGGCCATGTAGATGAGCAGAAAACTGACCAGATAGCCCAAGGTAAGGCTGCCAGTATCGCCCATGAAGATCTTGTTGCCCTTCTCGATGTTGCCGAAGACATTATAACTCCAGAAGGGGAGCAGGATGCCCAACATGCCAAAAGCCACCACCATGAAGAGGTACTGTCCCTTGACAGATGCAGCCATTCCCAAAGTGAGAAGGGCCACGAAGCAGATGCCTGCCGCCAAGCCATCGACACCATCAATGAGGTTGATGGCATTGGTGACATAGACCACCACAAAGACAGTCAGAGGGATGCCCACCCAGTCGGGGATCTCGTTGACCCAGAACAGTCCTGAAAGGTCGTGGATCCACAGGCCGGACAGTGGAAACAGTACGGCACAGGCTATCTGTACCATGAACTTGGCCTGATAAGACACACCTATCAGATCATCCACCACTCCCACGAGATAGAGCATCATCATGCCCACGAAGAGGAGTACGAAGCGAATGATCAGCGTCTCCAGTTCTCCCACGGGGAATGGAAACTGACGCGTCATCCAGAAGCCCAGTACCAGACAGACACACATCAGGAGAATGGGCAGGAAGGTGATGCCTCCCAAGCGGGGTACAGGCATGTCATGCGTCTTACGTTCATCCGGCATGTCAAAGAGACGTTTCCGATGACTCAGGATCAATACCCTGGGAATGAACAGCCATCCTAACATGGCAGACAGGAGGAAAGGCAGGTATACTGAATATGTTATCAATTCATCCATAGTTGATCAAGTCTCTGTTCTTATTCTTGAAATAACTGATGACCAGTTGTACGATAATCCATGCCATGACATCGGCTACCAGCAGGAGGGAGAGGTTCCATTCAGACCACACCCCTATGACATTGAAGACAATGAAGAACGTGGAGATGATGAGGATGGTGACCAGCACAGACATGGGGCGCATGCCTCCCTGGATCAGACGATGATGGATATGGTTGTTGTCGCGCTGGAAGATATTGCGGTGGTTGATCATGCGGGTCACTGACACACGCATCACATCGAACATCGGGATAATCAATGTGCCAAAGCAGGCCATGATAGCCCCCTCAGGCAAGGACGTGCCTCCCATCCTGCTGAGGACGATCACCACAAAACTCAATACATAGCCAATGGTGAGGCCACCCGTATCCCCCAGATAGATGTTCCGCCAGCCTATGCGCCGTACCATCACATTGCGGTAGAAGAAAGGCATGAGCATGCCCGACATGGCCGCACAGACAATCATCAGCAGGGGCTCACCCGCCTGATAGGACACCCCACCCAGAACAGCAAAGGCAATGATGGCCAGGCCAGAGGCAAGGCCATCGACATCGTCCAGCATGGGGATGGCATTGGTGATATAGAGTACAGCGAAGACCGTCAGAGGCATGCCTATCCAGTCGGGGATCTCGAAGATGCCCAGCAAGCCATGGAAATTGTCGAGCCACAGGCCAGAGAGCGGAATCAACAAGGCCGCCAACAGTTCTATCAGGAGTTTGGACGTGATGGATACACCCAACAGGTCGTCCATCACTCCAAGGAGGTACATGGTGGTCAGTCCGGCCAAGCCGAACATATACTGCACGAAGGTCATCTTATCCTCTTTTTCCAGGAAAGAAGGTGAGAAGAAGGTCATCAGGAGAACAATGGTGGCTCCCACGCTGATTACCAAGATGGGGAACAAGGACACACCACCCAAGCGAGGCACGCGCAGACGCCCCTTTCCCTTTGTCTCAGAGGGGATCACCAGATCCTTCTTCACACTCACCACCAAGATACGCGGAATGATATACGTGGCCAGTACGATGGTGAGCAACAGCGGAACAAAAACCGAAATATAATAGAGCATTTACAGGAATTCAAATAGTTTATAGATATAACGGAGACTCAGCAGGAAGCGGTTGGACAAGACGCCATACTTCTTCATGATCTGCAGGTGTTCCTTCATGATGAGCGACCAACTGCCATAGCCCGTTGTGGAAGCCCCACCCATCCGCATCGTGACGAAGTCCTTCTTGATATAGCGCGTACGGATGTCGTGGATGAACAGCAAACGAACCAGGATATCGAAGTCGGCAGCAATGCGATAGGTCGTGTCAAAGGTGCCATACTGGTCGTAAACCACCTTCCTGCAATAGAAAGAAGGATGGGCAGGCATCATGCCGAAGCGCATCATCCAGCGCCTGAAGACACCCGAGGAATAATAGCGTACACACTTTGTCACATCCTCACAACTGACATAGTGGATATCGGCATAGACCGCATCCACATATTCCCCGCCAAAGCCATCGACAACTGTCTGCAGCACATCATCGGAGGTATAGAAATCATCGGAGTTGAGGATACCGATGACATCCCCAGTCGCCATGGCAAAGCCCTTGTTCATCGCATCATAAATGCCCTTGTCGGGTTCACTCAGATAACGCATCCTGCCCCCAAAGCGCGGCTCATACTCACGGATGAGGTCAAGCGTTCCATCCTTTGAGGCACCATCGACGATGATGTATTCATAATCCTGCCAAGTCTGGCGCAGAATACTATCCATCGTATCCCGGAGTGTCCGTTCACTATAATAGGTAGCAGTGATAATAGATATTTTCATACGTGTATTACTTTCTTAATAAAGAGGTATAGAGGTCGAAATACTCCTGATACCTGTCCTGTCGGGAGAAGAGGCGCACAGCCCTCTCACGACACAGACGACGCGTCTTCTGACGCTGTGGATTCTCACACCACTTACGTACCGACTCCACCAGTGCCTGGATATCGCCGAGCGGCACTACCCCACCCGTCTCATCGTCTACCAGTTCAGGACAAGCCGTCGTGTCATAGACAATGGCCGGGGTGCCACAAGCCAGAGACTCTGCCGTCGTCATACCAAAGGACTCTGCCTGCGAGGGATTGACAAAGACGTCGGCATTGGCATAGAGTTCGACCAGTTCCTGGATACTGTCCGTACGACTGACACTGGAGATGCCGTACGGCAACTGACGCGCCTGCTGATCTGTCAGGCCCACAAGGGTGATGTCGTAATTATCCGGCAGCAGACGACGCAACTGACGGAAGGCGTCAAGACCTTTCCGCTTCTCCCAGACACTGGCCACACCCAACACCTGATAATGACGGGCACGTGAGAACTGGTAATTATAAGGATGGAATACATCGATGTCGACACCATTATAAATACAACGGGTATCGATATCCTTCAGGAAGGACTGGCGCACCTGTCCCTCCAGATACTTGGATACGGTGACGATATGGAGGTTATGTACGGTATTGAACCAATACTTCTTCTCCTGGAAATTCGACTGCGTACGCGCCCAGCCATAACATCTGGGATACTCCTTCCTGGTCAGCGGACAACTGACACACTCATGCTGCCACTGTGTACACTCCGCCAAGGCCGGGAAGGCACAATGACCGGTCATGGCCCAGGCATCATGCAAGGTCCACACCACCGGTATGTCCAGACTGGACAAGTACTCGAACAGAAGCGGATAGTTCAGGTAATACCCGTGGATGTTATGAAGTTGGATGATATCGGGCTGGATAAAGTCGATATCCCGTATCAGGCTCCAGGTAGGCCCCTTGGAGGCCAGACCATGACGGTCGAACAACAAGGACTGTGCCCCATGAAGATACGTATCATAGGAACTGCCCACCTTCAACAGATGAGACTTGCTCGGGTTGGCATACCGGCCATAGGCGATATAACTGTCCCAGTCATGAGCCTGAACAATCTCACCGATTCCTTCTGCAATACGGCCATGGGATCCCCAGTTGGCCGCAACATTTATCTGAAATAATACTGGCATAATCCGAATTATGAAGTCTGTTAACACTCCGTCTGTTCCTTCTCATCCATATCGACGCGGATACGCAACAGCCAGTCGAGGATGAAGAAGAACACGAAGAAAGTAATCCAACTGAAGATGTCGGCCCTGACGAGGAACACACAGTTGGCAAAGAGCGACAGATAGATGAAATACTGATATTTAGACCTCGGGAACTCCACCCAAGTCAGTAACCATCCCAGGAGGAACATCAGTACGCAGACTCCTACGATGGTAAGGTTCAGGTAAAGGTCGCCTACCATGTTGGTGCCCAGACCATAGGTAGAGCCCGCGAAATGAGACAAGATGAATCCTGTGGAGAGATCCTCAATGGGCAGTCCCGTCAGCAGTTTCGTGAAGAAAGAGCCGCCCATGGGAAGGAAAACGAACAGATACTGGATATAGGACTGTCCGTAGAGATAGCCATGCACCTGAGAATAGTCGATGGCCTCATAGAGGGTCTTGGCATTGACGACAAAGTCGGTGAGCAACATCCAGAGGATGTTCGGCGACTCCCAGATGGTCTTGACACCAAAGGTCACAGAGTCGACCAAAGAGACATCGAGCAGGCTGTACTTCGACACACGCGTAATCATCAGGATACCCATGAGAATCATACCGACAATCACCGTCGGTAGGAGCACCTTGAACTTGATGTTCACATAATAGGCATTGACCACCATCAGAATCATAAACAGCAGGAGCAGCACCTCACTGCGACTGCCGATATACAACTGACTGAGGGCAAAGAGCAGCGTGGCAAGGATGTTCAGTTTGTTACGGCTCCACAAGACATGGAGTCCCCGTTCACCTGTTTCGAGCAACTGGGCCTGATAGTACCAGGAGAGTCCGAGCAGCGTCATGATCATAGCCATCAGACGAGGATAGATATGCGTGAAGGCCTGAACCCGGTTCATGACGAATACGAAGGCAAAGACACCCATAGCGGCCACGACAGAGAGATAAGCCGTACGATTCACTGCCCTCGAAGGAATCTCAACCTTCAGGTCCCTCTTCACTTTTACACGCGATTCGAACAAGACGCTGGCAAGCATATACATGGCTATACCCAACTGAGCCACAGCGAGGGCACGAGGCATCACATCAGCATGCGTGGCAAAGGCAAAGGCCGGCAGATACTGATCGTCGGGATAGATGAACACTGCATGCGCATAGTTGATGAGCAAATAGGTGGGAATGAAGAAGGTGTCAAAGCAGATCAGGCCATTACGCCTCACCTTGTGTCTGAGGAATGCCCCGCCGGCAATCAGGAAGAGCACCATCTCCAGGACACAGAACGGCCTGCTGAACACCTCCGGGGAGAAGGCGAAGCCCAAGATGGAGAGCAATGCGAATATAATGGTGATATAGACTATCATGCTATTTCTTGAAAAGACTGATGGCACGGAACACCAGGGAGTCGAGTCCCCATGAAGCCAAGGTCAGAAGCAGTTTGTATTTCGTCTCGATAGATGTATGCCAGACACTGACTTCCGGGTAAAGGGGCCGGATAAAGTCATAGTCAGCCTTGGCTGCCAGTCCGTACATCGTCACCTTGTTGTATAGTTTTGCCCGTTTAAGAACCTCCGTATAATCAGCAGCATCAGGTACCCGGGTGAAAAATGCCTCCAGCAGTTTCATAGCCCTGGCTGTCGTCTCCAAGCCCTTACGGCGCACCTTCCTGGAACCTGCATCCTCGTTATAGCGTACATAGTTGAGCAGGCAGGCATCGACCTTGGCAATGCGATCCGCATCATACACCATGCGGGGTATCAGGACATAATCCTCAGACAGATCCAGGCCTTCAGGAGCAAACAGACCATGCCCGATGACAAAGGAACGCCGGAACAAACGTCCCCATATCTCAATAGAAGCCTTTCGCGTGAGCAGCATCCTGACATACTCATCCTTATCTGCAGGTACTGCATCATAATGAGGCACAACCCCGTCTTTCATCACGAAGTTATGATCGGCCATCACGATGTCTGCCCCTGTCTCTTCCGCACAGGCCACATACTGACGGATAGCATCCTGTTCCAGATAGTCGTCCTCGTCAATATAGAGGAAGAAATCGCCTGTGGCATGTTCCACACCTGTCCGTCGGGAGGCAGCCAAGCCCCTGTTCCTGTCATGATCGACAATCCTCAAGGCGTCTTTCCGCTGGGGAAACTCCTCTATCACCTGCCGCACCACTTCGATACTCCGGTCCTTGGTACAGTCGTTGACAAAGACGAACTCGAGATTCCCGTATGTCTGACCGAAGAGAGAACGGGCACACTGGGCAATGTACTTCTCCCCGCCATACACAGGGACGCATATAGATACTTTGATACCTTGCATTTTCAATGATTCTTCATGTTTCGGGTCTTTTCATAGAGCGAACCCAGAATTAACAACCAGCAGAAGCGCCTCTGGCTAATCAGAGCGGTGATGACACGCGAGGAAAAGCCCTGCGGACGGAACCACCTTCCAAACTGACGGTAATAGTCTTCAGGAATCTCCCTCAGGAGTCTGATCTTTTCCCTGAAGCCAAAGGTCTGCCGACCTGCATAGAGACACTTGGGACAGCGAATAAAGGCGTCGGCCACCTTGTTGCTCCACACCAATCGTGTCTGTTCTTCGGCAGAGACGCCCTCCAGCCTGCCTACGAAACGCGTCATCGCCTCCAGGCACTGCTCAAAACAGGCATGTTCCGACTCATAGGCATAATAGCCCTGTGTCAGAGAACCTGAACGCATACGAACCAGATAGTTGATGTCCTTGCGGATGGCCACTGCATCGATCAAGTTCAGATAATTGAAAAGATAAACCATATCCTCGCCATAATGAATGCCCTCTGGGAAACGGAGTCCATGCTGCATCAGCAGTTCACGATTGAAGAGTTTGGCCACAGGCCCTGACAGGAAAAGTGCCGAGGTATCGAGCAGATAGCGCACCATCTCCTGTCCATACAGGGTGATATCCTCACGAAGGTTGCCTGACATGCGGTCGTCAGAGAGATTACCCATCACCAGACAACGGTCAGAGCAGACAGCCTCCACCATCACTTTCAGATAGTCGGGCTTCACCTCGTCGTCACTGTCCACAAAGCAGATCCACTCCCCCCGGGCCTGTGCGACAGCATGGTTGCGCGCAGCACTCACACCACCGTTCTGCCGATGGAACACGCGAATGCGAGCATCCTGCTTCTGATAGGCATCACAGAGGGCACCACTTCCGTCTGTACTGCCATCGTCGACCAACAGCAGTTCGAAGTCTGTATAGGTCTGCCGGAGAATGCTGTCAAGGCATGTCGGCAGATAGGCCTCTGTATTGAAGACGGGAACGACGATACTGACTTTCATGGGCTATGACTGTTTATCGTAGTAACGCAACATCTGATGCAAGTAGGGATAGGCCAGCGGCAGAGGCAGCAGCATGTGCATGTCGCGCACCTGCTTCTTCAGGTCGCTACCATTCGCACGACAGCAGTTGAGCCAGGTAGAAGACATCATGCGTCGCTGGTCACGATAGAAATCACGGAACAGCGCAGGTGCTCCATGCTGCACCTTGTTCAGACAGTCGATGCGCAAGTTCTGGATTGTATTGTGCACATCTCTGTTGTGCTGCAGTCCATGCAGGTCGGCGAAGTCACACATCTCCTTGAGGATGATATTCAGGCACTCTGCCCGTCTCGGTGAGAAATCCCTGACGGTAATGCTGCCCTCACGCAGTTTGTAGATATAGGTTTCCTGCCGGACTGCCACCAACGACTTCGCCAGACAGGCTATCTGGAAACTCCACAATTCGTCTTCGTGAATGATGCCCTCCATGAAACGCAGCCGATTCTCCATGAGGAAGACCGTACGATAGAGTTTGTTTACCGACATCATATACCAGTCCTTATAGCGATAGGCATGTATCACCTCACCACCTCTCAGTACCTGGCCGTCGGAGAGCATCAAGGGGATCTTCGGCATACCTGTCCCTACGATCCTGTAATCGCCCAAGACCACGTCGTAGCGTTCAGTCTCCAGTGGCCGGGCCAGCATCTCAATACAGTCGGGCGTCATCTCATCATCGCTGTCGAGGAAATAGATATAGTCGCCCGTGGCTGCCTCGATACCTGTATTACGGGCAGCAGACAAGCCACGATTCCTGTCATGACCGACGATTCTGAAGTCAATAGGCCCCTGATAGCCCTGTATTGTTTGGCGTACCACCTCCATGCTGTCGTCGGTACCACCGTCATCCACGAAGATACACTCCAGGGAGCCCTGCCACGTCTGACGCATCACACTGCGGATGCAGTCGCCGACATACTGGGCCACATGATAGACGGGAACAACGACGGATATCTTCATACGATCAAACCAGTTCACCCAGTTGCTGACGTCTGTAGAACATCCACAGCAGGGAAGCCGCAACGAGCGTGATCAGCACTTTCTGCCAGAGGGCAATATACATCAATTGATTGGCTATCAACAGGTCGGCCAATATCAGCAGGAGGATAACCGGAATTTTCCAGCGGCCTCCTAACCATACTCCCACCGTCTTTCTGTAATAGCCCACGAAGAAAGGAATGAGCAACTGGCTCCAGTAGGATACGATGGTGGAGTAGATGGCAGCCCGATAGCCGAAGAGGGGAATCAGCGTATAGCAGAGCACGAAGTTCAGAATGCCCGGCACGAATACCAGCCAGAGCAATTGCATCGTGTTCTTCTCGATGAATGCCGGGGCACTCATAAATACATAGAAGGAGAACACCACATTGGCAAAGCAGAGCATACAGGCAATGTCGCACGACTGAGCCAGACGGGCATTACGTATCAGCAGGCCATAGATATCAGGCATCCAGACGCATATCATGAAAGAAGTGGTCAGGGCAACGGCCTGACAGAGAAAATACAATTTGCGGTAAGACCTGAAGTCCGAACTCCTGAAAGCCCGCTGTATCTGGGGGGTCAGGGCCATCGCCAGCGCAGAAGTAATCACGACTGCATAGTCGCCCATCGTGCTGCCATGACTGAACAGGCCGATCTCGTCGTAGGACACGTGATACTGACTCATCACGATACGGGCAGAACTGGTCAGCAGTACAAAGCCGAGCGTATGTGGAATCAGGGGCAGTGCGATCTTCAGCATCCGCAGCATGCGCTTCCTGTTGCGATCCCAGATAGGACGGATATGGTAGTCGCTCCACACGAACTTCAGGAAGACCGTGAAGACAAAAATGCCCGACACCACGCCAGAAGAGATCAGGCCCCAATAGCCCAGACGGAAGAAATAGATCAGCACGAACGACACCAGCATCCCCAGCACTGAACCCGTCAGATTGGTGAATACCAAGGGCTTGGGTCTTTCCACCAACGGGAACAGATGCTGTGCCAGAAGGCCGTTCGCCAACAGGAAGATGGGCACAGACCCGGCCAGGCACAGGACGAGACCTTTCCAAGATACACCCAACGGAAGCGTGAAGAGCAGGATGCCTACATTCAGCAGTCCAAAGACGAACGAAGACAGCAAGACCATCAGCAGCACCCTGCCCCACACCAGATGATAGTGGCGAGGGTATTCGAAGTAACTGTTGGTCAGATGCACATGCAGACCCAGCGGCGCAATCGATACGAAGAGACTGGTATAGGAAGTCAGCACCCCGTAGATACCATAGTCAAATGTCGTCAGGAAGGGGGTTGTCAGCGGCAGGATGACAATGCTCAGCAGCATGGTCAACTTGGGCACGACACCGTAATAGAACGTGTTTGCAACTATCTTCCTGGTTGACATTCTCCAATAGCAGGTTTAGTTGAATCCCCTGAGCAAAGGCTTGAAGAGGCTCTCCTTATACATCACCCAGCCCGTGAGGAACACAAAGGCCAGGAAAGTGAACACGATGACAATCAGTTTCCTATTGGGGCCTGCCTTTCCTGGGGGAACAGTAGCACGCTCCAGCGTGGTGAAAGCGGGTGTCTTCTCCTGGACTTTGGCAATGGCTGCCAGCAGTTGGGCACTCAGCGCATTATAGTTGTTGTAGCGCAACTGCATCTCGTTCTCCATCCGGCTCTGCTTCTGGCGCACACTCTCCAGCACAGCGTCACGATTGGAGTCCACATAGTCGGCATAGAGGTCACAAGCCCGCTCATAACTCTGCTTGGCCTCCTTGTGCAAGTTCTGCACATAGGCCAGGTCGTGGCGGGCCTTGCTCGTACGGTAGTCCGTGAGGCTCTTCTGCAGCATGCTCCTGACAGAATCGGCCACGATGGCTGCAACCACAGGATCCTGATCCTTCACGTCAATGGAGATGATGTTCGTCTTCTGATCAACCAGACAGACTACATTCGACACAATCTTGCCCATGATGCTACGCTGCTGTGAGGTCAGACGGAACAAGTCGAGTTTCTCCTTTTTCTTCTTGTCATCGTCAGAGGAGAACAAACCGAAGAAGCCCTGCTGTGCCTCTTCCCACAACGGCCGTCTCTCGCAGTCCCGCAGGTACTCGAAATAGGTCATGGGCTGTCTGTCATCGTCACGCTGTACCTTGATATCGAACAAAGACGTGACGAAATCCGTAGACTTCATCAGGTCAGGGTACAAGTCGGGCGTGATGGCATCGGCATCCTTGCCGCCGGCATTCCCCACATTCACGCCAAACGAACTGGCCAGTGAGAGCAGCGAGCCCATACCGTTGCTGCCAGAACTCGACTCCGGTACCAGCGTCACCTTACATTTGTAGTAGTCGGGATAGCACAGCGTCAGGAGCCATACGACCACAAAGGTCAGCGGCAACACCGTATAATACAGTTTCTTGTACTTCTTCATGGCAAGCCACAACTTGCCCAGTTCAAGCGTCGGTGTCTCCGTGCGCTGGGTTCTCTTTTCTTCTTCCATATCTGTATCCTTTCTGATTTTTCTCAATTCTCCAGTGCCACCAGGAATGCCGTAGGGACAAAGGCAATGGCAACGGCGGCCACATGCTCGATCTGCACGACTACGCACTTGTTCTTCTTCACCCGTTTCACGACACCCTCAACGCCTGCGAAGTCACCCTCGACGATTTTCACGCGCTGACCAGGCTTCCCCGCAAAGTCGAGGTTCTCGATGAAGAACACGCGGTCGTCGGTCACAGAGGCCACCCGCACGAAATTCTCCATCTGCGCATCGGGCACAGTCAGAATTTCCCGGCCCGTCAGATTGTGCTTGTCATCATAAAGGGGACGCATAATATAGCGTACGGCCGACATCTCACGCCTGGTGATCTTCAATTCCGTGATACGCTCCTGCGTGGAGTGCAGGAAGATCAGGTTGCGCACGGCTGGTCTCAGCACCTGATGACGCGGATGCTTGCCCTCTTCGGGCTCATAACGCATCGGGATGAATGTTTCCACACCGATCTCGTCGAGGAAAGCCTTCACGAACAGTTCACGCGAATAAGTGACCCGCATCGGGAACCAATGGAGGCCAAAGGAGGGGGACACCGTGCCTGGGGCTACGGTGCAAATTCCGATATTTCCGTCTATTTCAGTATCCATATTGCACTGACATTCAGCGACATCACAGATCTGTATCCACCCTTTCAGGCCATCCTATAAGGATGAGTCGGGCAGAAAATCGGCACAAAGATACAAAGAAATATCGAGATAATATGATATTTTTATGGGAATTTCACGATTGAAGACATAAAAAAAATCGTCAAATGCTGGATATTTCGAAAAAACTCGGTATATTTGCAGCCGGAAACTTCTTATTCAGCAGATGCACATAAACCTTTCTGGCTTCAGAACCTGTTGGCTGGCCCTCCTCATCTGCACCTATTTGCAGACTATGGCCGACAAGACGATATACGTTCTTGCCGACATCCATGTTATGGCCCCTTCGCTTCTCGACAGCAGCGACAATGAGGCGTGGCAGGCTGACCTTGCCAACCACAGGAAGATGCAGGAACTGAGCGTGCCTGTCTTCGACCAACTCGTCGAAGAGATTATTGCAAAGAAGCCCGACCTGCTGCTCATCATCGGTGACATGACGAAAGACGGTGAGCACGAGAGCCATGAGTACGTCATAAATAAATTAACAAAAATCAAAGAGGCCGGCATCGGTGTCTATGTCATCCCCGGCAATCACGACCGAGGCTGGATGGAAGAAGCCCGCCGCTATTCGAACAACACCTACATCAAGATAGACAGTTACTGGGACAACGATTTCCCTGAAGCCTATCACGATTTTGGCTATGGCGAGAACAGTGAACTCCACGACGGTTCTCTCTCCTACGCCACACAACTGTTCCCGGGCCTCACCTTGATCGGCATCGATACCGGCAATATGGCACAGGTAGACGAATCCACCATTGACTGGGTCGGTCGGAAAGCCAGTGAAGCACGCGCCAGAGGCGACCAGACTATCGTGATGGCCCACCACTCGCTGATTCCCCACTTCTACGGACAGGAGTCGTTCATGATGTACTCTGTCATCAACACCAATGAACAGTTGAGAGACCGACTGATGGAGGCTGGTGTGAAAGCAGTGTTCACCGGCCATTATCACATCTCCGACAACACACGCTACGTCAACAGCGAGGGACAGGAAATCTACGACATCGCCACAGGCTCACCCATCGCCTACCCCTGCGACTATCGCGTACTGACCTTCGATGACAATTTCAGACAACTAAAAATCACGACAGAATCCATTAAGACGCTCGATGGCTACGACAATTTCCCCCAATATGCCAGAAACCGACTCCAGAAAGCCTTCCTCAGATGGGCAGAGGACTGGCTCATCGAACAGTCCATCCACGAGCGGGTAGCCTCCTTTCTGTCGGAGTCCGTGGCCGACATCTTCATCATCCACGCCGAGGGCAACGAGCCCCAAAACCCT
>JAFUAK010000010.1 GCA_017460765.1 Prevotella sp.
CACTTCTCAATTCTTGGGCAGCGGGTGACCTGAGAATTGTCTGATCCACGTTTGAAATTCACTTCCTGATTGCCGAAGGCCAACTGACGCATCACGTCGCGTGAACCCTCTAATATGATATTCGCAACCGTCCGACGGCGACGCGGATCATCCTCAGAAAGCCCTGCATTGGGGTCGGTAATACCCCTTGCCTTTAGGATTTCCCTGATACGGGTGGGGATGGAGGTGTCTTTATCCACCTCTTTTACTACGCCACCACGGCCAATCTCGAAGTTGAGATGCTCGCGGGTGGGGTCTTGTGTACCTGAAACCTTCTTCATATAGGCGTTTTGCTGTCCTACACGAAGGTGTTCGTTACTTTGAGCAACGGTTATACCTTTTCCTGCTCTTAAATCGCATACTTGCTTAGCCATGTTTTTATTCGTTTATTAGTTAAATGGGGGTCTTGGGGTGTGAACCCTGAGCCTAACCGTCCGAGAGCTTGCTCCAATTCGCTTGCGATTGAGGACGGGCATCTTTGTGGGGCATCTGCCGACAAAGTGCGTATTAGGCTACACCCTTCTGCCCAAGGGCAGTGTGGCACGACCTGGGGCAGACGCGCAAGCGCTCTCCGCTTCAGTCGTCGTACACCCTAAAAATCTTTGTCTGTGATATAGTTTAACTTGATTGCCCTTCGGTTGCCTGCCAAGGTCATGGTGACGATGCCAAGCTCCTGTAACTTCTCCAAGAAACGGCTGACCGTATCGCGGTCCCATCCCCAGGCTTTCGAGAACTCGAGGACGCTGCCTTTCATGAACTTTCCGTCACCCGTAAGCAGCGCGATGCGCTGACGCTCCATCAGGTCGCGGAAGGCTTCGAGGCGACTGTACTTCGGCTGTTTCTTCACACCCTGCAGCAGCAGGTTCCAGAGAGCGATGTCTGTGACTATTCGCACCTGGCTGTTTCTAACTGTGTCCTTATCCATGTCGTAATGCTTTTGTGTTTATGCCAGCACAGCATCCCGCATAGTGGACTGCGGGATGCCGCCTCCTGTTATGTTGCCGTTACGGTCGGGGTAGATGTATGCTGCAAGCAGCACTATCTCCAGCATCTCGGTGACGATGATGTAGCGGGGCGAGACCATGGCGATGAGCATGGCGACGGCTGCCACGACGAGGAAATGCTTCGGGTGGTCGTGGAGGTAGGTGAGCACCGTGTCGGCCCACTTGTACGAGAACATGGCCAGGCTCATCACTGCGGCCAGGAGTGTGGCATAGGGGCGTGTCATCAGTGCGCCGTAAGAGCCGATGGTCTGTGCGGCATTGGCTGCAGTCAGATGGCCGTCGTGCATCATCGTGGCAATGGCGGTGGATGCCTGGAAGTCGATAAACTCGAGGGCTATCATCACCATCAGGATGACGAGCGTGAAGAACTTGCGGAAGTTCTCGCTGCGCTTCATGCCCTCATAGAATCGCGTGGCGAATGCAGGTCGCCAGCGCATGGCGAACGTGAACGGCACGGCGGCCATCACGAACATCAGAATCATTTTCAAGTCTATTATACTCATGTTGCTTTATGAATTTGTTAAGTCGTGTAATTTGTTTGTTTTTGTTGTTTGAAAGGCGACTGCCAGTAGCGGTCAAAGGAAGTTGATGAGCAATGCGTCGAGACGCTGCTGTTCCTCGATGTCGAGGTCGGGCTGCGGTTGCTCCAGTCGCTCCAGTTCCTGCTTTAGGAAGGTGAAAACGGTTTCGATGGAGGCATAGAAATCAACGTGTATCTCGTCGATGATGCCGCACTGGTGTGACGCTATGCGTACCACATACATTTCGTCCTGATAGGGCATGGAGTAGGCGAGGGCGTGGAAGTTGTTGCCGGCCTTGTCGCTGTAGAGATAGAGCACCTGCAAGAGGAGCTTCGAGACGAGCAGGTCAATCAGGTCGTCTATCATTTCCTGATGGGTCAGGGGGATGGTTACCGTCGCCTGATTGCCGTCGTTCAGAGCGGTCAGTTCGAGGTCGTCGGTCTTGAACTTTTCCATGCTCTCGGTGGCTTCGAGGAAGCCCATCAGGTTTGCGATGATGCGCTCATCGACTTCTCCAGTTATAATGAATAGCATCACAAAACGCTTTTGAGGTAACACTTCAGGAAATACTCGCTCAGCACTGAGGAGAGTTTTTCCGTTTCCGATTTGGGCGAGTGCGCATAGTCTTTGCCGTCAACGTAGGCAAGGAGCATGGGCAGTTCCTCGGCCAAATGTGTCAACGTCTGCTCCTGCTGC
>JAFUAK010000088.1 GCA_017460765.1 Prevotella sp.
CCGCCGCAATCCACGAAATCCACATTGTAGCCCATCTTGTGGAGTTGGATGTAGAATTGGGAAGCCTCGCGAAGAGCCGTCTGGATACGGCGGATCTTGGTAATCTGACTACCGATATGGAAATGGATGAGGCGCAGACAGTCGCGCATGTCCTTTTTATCCAGGAATTCCAAGGCCTCGAGCAGTTCGGCACTTGTCAGTCCGAATTTCGAGGCATCGCCGCCGCTTTCCTCCCATTTGCCGGAACCACTGCTGGCGAGTTTGATACGGATACCAATGTTCGGACGAACATCCATCTTCTTGGCCACCTTGGCAATAATCTCAAGTTCGTTGAGTTTCTCCACGACAATGAAAATACGCTTGCCCATCTTCTGGGCCAGGAGGGCCAGTTCGATGTAGCCCTGATCCTTGTAGCCATTGCAGACGATAATGGAATCGCTCTGGCACTGTACGGCAATGACAGCATGAAGTTCCGGTTTTGAACCGGCCTCTACACCGAGGTTGAACTTCTTGCCGTGGGAGATAATTTCCTCGACAACGGGCTGAATCTGATTCACCTTGATGGGGTAGACCACGTAATTCTCACCCTTGTAGTCGTACTCCTCGGCGGCCTTCTTGAAACAACTCCAGGTCTTCTCGATACGGTTATCAAGGATATCCGGGAATCGGAGCAGCACCGGGGGCGTGACATCGCGCAGGGCCAGTTCGTCCATCACTTCACGCAGGTCTATCTGCGTCTGGTTCTTACAAGGCGTGACATAGACATTACCTTTGTCGTTGATGCCGAAATAGGAGGTACCCCAACCGTTGATGTTGTAGAGTTCCTTGGAATCGTCAATGGTCCATTTCTTCATTGGCAGATGGTTTTAGCGGGTTATAGGTCTAACAGTTCGCGGATCTTGGCGACACTGATTTTGATTTTCTCGTAGTTGTCCATCAGGCTGACATCAAGGGTATACCTCGCCTTGCTGTAGAAGGGCTCACGCTTTTCCAGTTGTTCGCGGATGAAAGTGATAAGTTCCTCGGGTGTCTTGTTCTTTAACAATGGACGTTCCACTTTTCCCATCAGCAGGTGCTTGTATAGCACCTCGGGGGTGGCCTTTAAGTAGACCACTTGTCCCTGTTGGTTCAGGTAGTCCATGTTGTCAAAGAAACAAGGTGTGCCGCCACCGCAACTGATGATAACGTCTTCGAATTCTGCCACCTCGTGCAGCATGTTGTGCTCAATCTTACGGAAGCCCTCTTCTCCGCGTTCGGCAAAAATCTGGGCCACAGTCTTCCGCATCCGGCTTTCAATATACCAGTCGAGATCGTAGAATGGAATGCCGAGTTCTTTCGAAAGCGCCTTGCCGACAGTTGTCTTGCCGGCACCCATATAGCCTATCAGGATAATACGCCTCATGTCAGTTTTTCTTTACCGGCATGGCCTGGATAACCTTCATGCATTCGTCATAGGTCAGTTCGGCAGCCTTTTCGTGCATACTCTTTGGCAGACGGTAGTTCTTGCCATCGTAGGCCAGGTAGGGGCCATAGCGGCCGTTAAGTACTTCAAGTTTGGGATCCTCCAAGAATGACTTCAAGTGCTTTTGACTGTCCTGCTGGCGCTTTTCTTCAATGAGGTCGATGGCCTCATCAATGGTAATGGTCATGGGGTCTGCTCCCTTGGGCAGGGAGGTGTATTTGCGGTCGTGAAGAATGTAGGGGCCGAAGCGTCCGGCGCCGATGGTGACGGGCTTATTTTCATATTCACCTACTTCCCGGGGCAGTTTGAACAACTCCAGCGCTTCGTTCAGCGTGATACTCTCCATGCTCTGGTCCTTGGGCAGTTGGGCAAATTGTGGCTTGTCCTTATCATCGGCTGTGCCAATCTGTACGACTGGTCCGAAACGGCCGATCTTCACGAAGACGGGACGTCCTGTCTTTGGGTCTTTGCCCAGTTGACGCTCTCCGGCTTTGTGCTCATTGCGGCTGTTCATCGTCTTTTCCACTTCCGGCATGAAGTCATCGTAGAAAGTCTGCATCATGTCCGTCCACTTTTCGTCGCCCTCAGCGATCTTATCGAAATCCTGCTCCACCTTGGCGGTGAAGTTGTAATCCATGATGTCATTGAAGTTCTGCATCAGGAAATCGTTGACCACGATACCAATGTCTGTGGGGATCAGTTTGCCTTTTTCCGAGCCCACATTCTCTTTGCGGCTCTTCTGGTTAATCTGCTTGCCCTTTAGAGTGATGACGGTAAACGGACGGTCTTCTCCCTTTTTGTCGCCTTTCAGAACGTATTCACGCTGCTGGATAGTCGAGATTGTGGGAGCATAGGTTGACGGACGACCGATACCCAGTTCCTCCATCTTGTGAACGAGACTGGCTTCAGTATATCGCTGTGGACCTACGCTGAAGCGTTCTGAAGCGATGATTTCGCGACGGCTCAGTTCCTGGCCTTTCTTCAGCGGTGGTAGGATATGACCGAACTCCTCCTGCTGCTCATCGTCATCAGATGATTCGCGGTAGACCTTGATAAAACCGTCGAACTTGACGACTTCCCCCTGTGCCACAAACTGCTCATCAGTACCACTGACACTGATGTTCACGGTAGTCTTCTCGATTTCTGCATCAGCCATCTGGCTGGCTATCGTGCGCTTCCAAATTAATTCGTAAAGACGCTTCTCCTGTGAAGTGCCCTCAATTTCAGATAAATTCATATAGGTGGGACGGATAGCCTCGTGGGCTTCCTGTGCACCTTTTGAACTGGTATGAAACTGACGGGGCCTGCTGTATTCCTCGCCATACAAGTTGGTAATCTCTTCCTTGCTGGCACCGAGACAGAGTTTGGAAAGGTTCACGGAGTCGGTACGCATATAAGTGATGCGTCCACTCTCATAAAGATGTTGTGCCACCATCATTGTCTGCGACACGGTGAAGCCGAGTTTACGGGCTGCCTCCTGTTGCAGGGTAGAGGTCGTGAATGGCGGTGCAGGGGTGCGTTTGACCGGTTTCTGGGTCACACTGTCCACGGTGTACGTCGCTTCCTTGCATTTCTCCAGGAAAGCCATTGCCTCGCTTTCGGTCTTGAAGCGGTTGGCGAGTAATCCCTTTACTTCTGTGGCAGAACCGTCAGGATTGATAATGGCGAAGATTCCATTTACACTGTAATAGGTTTCGCTCTGGAAATTCTGAATTTCGCGTTCCCGCTCTACGATAAGCCTTACGGCAACACTCTGCACGCGTCCTGCGGACAGGGCGGGCTTTACCTTGCGCCAAAGCACAGGGGAAAGTTTGAAGCCAACGATACGGTCCAGCACGCGACGAGCCTGCTGGGCGTTAACCAGGTTCATGTCCAGATGACGCGGGTGTTCGATGGCCTCAAGGATGGCGGTTTTGGTAATCTCGTGGAAGACGATACGGTTAGTCTTCTGCTTGTCCAGTCCCAGTACCTCGCACAGATGCCAGGAGATGGCCTCTCCCTCACGGTCCTCATCGGAAGCGAGCCATATCTTCTCTGCCTTTTCTGCCTTGGAGCGCAAATCGGCAACGAGTTTGGCCTTCTCTTCGGGAATCTCATATTCTGGCTCCAGTGTCACCTCGTCGACACTGAGTTCTTTCTTCTTCAGGTCACGGATGTGGCCGTAGCTTGACATTACCTTGAAGTCCTTTCCCAGGAACTTCTCAATTGTCTTCGCCTTGGCTGGAGACTCGACAATCACTAAGTTTTTCTGCATACTTTGTCTCGTTATTATTTCTTACGGGCTGCAAAAGTAAGCAAAAAAGTTTCTCTCACCTTATTTATATAGAGGATTTTTGTATTTCTTAACAATTTAACTGCAAGAAACGATGAACAGCCTCCCTAATGGAGCGCAGTCCGAAACGTTCCACATAGACTTCCCTGAGCGGTAGCCACATGCATTCTGAAGCATCATCTGCTGCATGCACGACGGCATCGTCTTCCACATGGCAGCGGAAGAAAAGGTCAAGTGTATGTATATCCATACCAGAATAATGATATACGTTAGGTATGGAGAAGAGGTATTCCAGTTCGTGGATGTCAAGACCTGTCTCTTCCCGTATCTCTCGAACCATGCCCTGCTCCCCGCTCTCTCCATTATCAACGAAACCGCCTGGCAGGTCGAGTGTACCCTTGGCGGGGTCTTTGGCACGACGGGCCACCAGCAACTCGCCCTTGCTATTCAGGATAAATGCAGCAGTTGACGAACTGGGGTTCTGATAATAGGTGAACCCGCAGTTCGAACAATGCTTGCTCTTAAAATCGTTTATCTCGAAATACTCGCTGCCGCATTTCGGGCAGTAGTGGAAAAGGTCTAATGGATGATGCATATCGATATTACCAGTTATCAGTGCGGAAAGGGAAGAGGGGCAGGTTGGCTGCGTTCTTCACGTTGCCGATCTGGAAGTTCTTGAAACAGTAGCGCACGGCAACGGGGTTCTTTACTTCGGGCGAGGATATCTTCATGGCCTCGTCCCAATAGCCACCGCCCTCCTGCCAGAAATGACGGGCGGTAGCGGGATGGAAGACTTTGTCCTCCCCTGCAATCTCGAAGCCCACAATATCCTCGAAAGGCGCATCCGTGTGATAGTTGTTGTCCAGGTGGATATAGATTGCATCCCCGTCAATCTTCATGTCCTTGTACGTAGAACTTTTATACAGGACTCCCTCGAAGCCGTAGTCGCGGTTCAGGGCCGTATAGGCCAGGCGCTCACCCACCTGCTGCTTCTGGGTGGGATGAATTTGCGTGGTCTCGTAGGGGTAAACGAGGTCGTTGATACATACCAGACTGCTGTTGGGGATGATCTGCGCGGCCTTGAACTGCTGCTCGCGAAGCAAGGCTCCGCTGATGGCATTATCATCGTCATCATAGCGATAGGGTGCAATCTGTACGAAGTAGAAAGGAATCTCGCCTAGACCGAACTGCCCACGCCACTGGTCCACAAGCAGTTTCATGCGCTCGGAGTACTGGTCGCCCGGGTCGCCCACGTTCGAGCAGCCCTGATAGTAGAGGATGCCCTTCACGGTGTAGTTCAGAATGGGGTTGAAAGTGCCGTTGCCCCAGAGCAGTGAGCGGTGGTAGTCCCACTTGTCCCATTTCTTGCAGATCTCCACAGAGTCCGTCGGGTCGCTGGTATATTTCTCCAGGTTCTCCTTTGTCAGCCAACTCTCCACGCGGGTACCGCCCTTGTTGGCCTCAATGAGGCCGATGGGGATATCAAGGGCCTGATGCATTGTACGGGCGAAGAAGTAGCCCGTGGCCGAGAACTCGCTCACGGTATTAGGCGAACAGATGCGCCACTCGCACTGGGCATCGTCCTGTGGCTCGGAACGCATCACACTGGGAATCTTTACTGAGCGCACGCCCGTATGGTTGGCAGCGTCGATGACCGTCTGATTATAGTCCTTCACGGGACACATCCAGAAACCCTTCACCGGCATTTCCATATTCGACTGTCCGGCACAGACCCAAACCTCGCCCGCGAGTACATTATTAATAGTAAGCGGCTCCCCGTCATCGAAAGTGATGCTCAGTGGGTCGTACGAGGCCTTTGGTGTCTGTATCTTCACGAGCCACTTGCCGTCTTTATCTGCCTTGGCCGTGGCTGCCTGGTCGCTCCACGATGTGGTCACCTTGACCGTTTTCCCGGGCTGAGCCCATCCCCAGAGACGGGCATCCGTCTGCTGTTGCAGTACCATGTTGTCGCAGATGATGTGCGGCAGCCTTACCTTGGCCTGGGCGCTTAACGTCAGTGCCGAGAGAGCCAGAATCGTCAGAATCTTCTTCATATTGATTGTTCGTTTTAAGTTTCTGCCTGCAAAGTTACGATTTTTATTTTATTTTTCGTAACTTTGCAGGCAAATTAATTAAAACAATGAGAAAACTAAACGTTATTTTGCTGTTGCTGATGCTTTCAGCAGCGGTATTTGCACAGAAAGGAACAACGATGGATCTATGGCCCAATGGAGCACCAAACTCGAATGGTGACGAGAACGACAAGGCGGAACTCACAGTCTATCTGCCTGATGCCAAGAAGGCGACGGGGCGTGCTGTCGTCTGCTGTCCTGGCGGCGGCTATAATCATCTGGCGATGGATCATGAGGGTCATCAGTGGGCCACGTTCTTCAACAATCAGGGCATAGCCCTCATCGTCCTGAAGTATCGTATGCCCCACGGCAACCCGCAGATTCCCATTTCTGATGCCGAGCAGGCCATGAAGATTGTGCGCCGGAACGCTGCTGAGTGGCATGTCAACTCCAGTGACGTAGGCATTATGGGCTTCTCTGCCGGTGGCCATCTCGCCTCCACCATCGCCACCCATTCGAAGGGCGAGGCTGCGCCCAACTTCCAGATTCTGTTCTACCCTGTCATTACGATGGATCTCGGCTTTACGCATAAAGGTTCCCATGACAACCTGCTGGGCATGGGCGAGTCGAAGAAAGAACAGAAGGAACTTCGCAAACTGGAGGTGGAGTACAGCAACGACCTGCAGGTGAACCGCACGACGCCGCGCGCCTTCCTTGCCCTCTCCGACGACGACAAGGCTGTGCCCGCTGCCAACGGCTTCAGTTACTATCAGCAACTTTATAAGCATGATGTCCCCGCCTCCATCCATATCTATCCCACGGGCGGTCATGGCTGGGGCTATCGCGAGTCATTCGCCTACCACTACCAGATGATCTTTGAACTGAAGGGCTGGCTGCAGAGTTTCTGAGAGGTCGCCCACCAGCATAATGTCGTGATTATTGTAACATTAGAAATGTTTCTGATAGCAAGGTTGATATTTTAGAAGTTTATGTCAAAAACAAAAGAATATGAAAGCGATTAGTACAAAGAAGGCACCTGCTGCCATCGGCCCGTATAGTCAGGCCATTCAAGTGGGAAATCTCGTCTATACTTCAGGTCAGATTCCCATTGACCCCGCTACCGGAGCGTTTGTTGAAGGGGGTATCAAAGAACAAACCAGGCAGTCATTGACCAATGTGAAAGCCATATTGGAAGAGGTCGGACTGACCATGAACAATGTGGTGAAGACGACAGTGTTCATGGCTGATATGAACGACTTTACTGATATGAACTGCGTCTATGCAGAATTCTTTGCAGAGCCATTTCCTGCCCGTTCTGCCGTTGCTGTCAAGACTTTGCCGAAAGGTGCATTGGTGGAAATCGAAGTCATAGCAGAGAAATAATAAAGACTTCTTGTGTCGACACTTGGATTCGGACCAAGGACCCCCACCATGTCAAGGTGATACTCTAACCAGCTGAGCTATGCCGACTTTTTTGGGTTTGCGGGTGCAAAGGTAAGCATAAGATTTCAAATATGCAAGAAAATCGCCGATTTTCTTGCATATTTGACAATTATTCTAAAGCAGTTTCTTGATTTCCGTTTCCAGATCCTTAATCTGGGCAGCGCGCTTCACGAGGTTGTTGCCACGGTCGATAAGGAAGAAGTCGGGCACACTCTGGATGTTGTAGAGCAGGAGTCGCTGCGACTGGATGCCATCGGCATCACGGACATTAATCCAGGGGAGGGCAGCCGTCTGCTGCTTCCAGAAATGCTCGTCGGGATCGAGGGACACCTGATAGACCTCGAAGCCCTGCTGCTGGTACTTATTATAGAGTTCACGCAGCATCAGAATGCGGGCGGGGGAGTCTTCAAGGGCAAAAACGTGGAAGTCGAGCAGCACCACTTTTCCTTTCAGGTCTGTCAGATGGCGCTCCTGGCCTTTATTGTCAAGTAAGGCTATGTCAAGTACGCCAGCCTCCTGCACCTTGTCGGCTTCCACCTGCAAGTCTTGGTTCTGTGCATCGACGATGCGCTGGTTCTTCATGCCCTCAATGGCGATATTATGCAGGTTTTGTCCGCGCTCGGCATGAGGGTAGTAGGTGTCCCAACTGGTAGCGACGGCAGCAAAGGCCTTGATGTCGTCTTTATTGTTACGGGGATTGAAGATGAGGTAGTTGCCGATGGCCTGGAAGAGGGCGAAATAGGCATAGGCCTTGAAGGGCTCCTTGTAGATATAGTTGCGCTTCACGTCTTCCTTATAGGCATCAATCAATTTCTGAATACTATCGTTGGCGACGGCGATGCCCAGCATCGTGTTCTGCTGGAGGGCAATAGCCTGGTTCTGTAAGGCCATCTGCTTCAGGGTGAGTTCACGGATCTTTTCACAGTTGTCAGAACCGGATATGGTGTAATTGGAGGCCATAGCGGGGTATTCGCCCTTGACCTGTACGGTCTCTGTGGAGTCAATGCTGACGTTGATGATCTGGTCAGCGATTCTGAGACGATAGAACTCTGGAGCCTGTGTTGCGGCTTCACTGAAGGAGAAGTCGCCGTTATCACTCAGTGTTATGGAGTCAAGCACGTTGATGCCTTCCAGTCCTACGTTCTCAAAGTAAAGTACGGAGTCTTTGGCGTTCGTAATCTGTCCCTCTACCGTAAACTTCTTGTCATTGCATGAGGCTATAGCCACTGCGGCCAGCGTGATGGCTGCCGCTTTATAAATATGCTTCATTGTCATTGTATGTTTATTTTTGGCTGCAAAGGTAGCACAATTTTCATAAAAAACGAAAAATATTCCCGATTTCTTCGTTTATTTATATTATAATGTGTAACTTTGCGCCGTTTTTGCGACGGACAGCGCTCCTGTCGCACCTGTTTTTTATTTTTTAGATGTTTTTAATTTAAGATGAACGTAATTACGAAGACCCTTCAATTGGCTGATGGAAGAACCATCACCATTGAAACCGGGAAAGTGGCAAAACAGACCGACGGCGCCGTTGTTCTCCGCATGAACAACACCGTATTGCTCGCCACTGTTTGTGCCGCAAAAGATGCAGTTCCCGGAACAGATTTTATGCCTTTGCAGGTAGATTATCGTGAACAGTACAGTGCAGCCGGACGTTTCCCCGGCGGATTTACCAAGCGCGAAGGCAAAGCCAGCGACAACGAAATCCTGACATCACGACTGGTGGACCGTGTGCTCCGCCCGCTCTTCCCGTCAAACTATCACGCTGAGGTGTTTGTGAATGTGATGCTGCTCTCCGCCGACGGCGTAGACCAGCCCGATGCACTGGCAGGCTTTGCTGCCTCTGCCGCTTTGGCGTGTTCCGACATCCCCTTCGAGTGTCCGATCAGTGAGGTGCGCGTGGCCCGCATCAACGGAGAGTATGTCAT
This sequence comes from Prevotella sp., assembly GCA_017460765.1. Taxonomy (GTDB): domain Bacteria; phylum Bacteroidota; class Bacteroidia; order Bacteroidales; family Bacteroidaceae; genus Prevotella. The sequence continues at coordinate 9,181 of JAFUAK010000088.1, forward strand.
TGATCCTACCTTCGAGCAGATGAAGGAAGCCGACATGGACATCATGGTCGGTGCTTCTGCCGAGAACATCATGATGGTGGAAGGTGAGATGAAAGAGGTGTCAGAACAGGATATGATCGGTGCCCTGAAGGCTGCTATGGCCGCCATCAAGCCGATGTGCGAACTCCAGGCAGAACTCTCTAAGGAACTGGGCAAGGACGTAAAGCGCGAGTATGACCATGAGGTAAACGACGAGGAACTGCGTGAGCAGATGAACAAGGAACTCTATCAGCCCGCATACGATATTACCAAGCAGGCACTCGAGAAGCAGGCCCGTGCAGAGGCTTTTGAAAAGATCCTCACCGATTTCAAAGAGAAATATGCAGCCGACCATGCTGACCTCTCCGAGGACGAACTGGAGGAGAAGTATGCCATGATGGAGCGTTACTACCACGACGTGGAGCGCGATGCCATGCGCCGTTGCATTCTTGACGAGGGTATCCGTCTCGATGGTCGTAAGACCGATGAGATCCGTCCCATCTGGTGCGAGGTCAGTCCGCTGCCCATGCCTCACGGAAGTTCTATCTTCACACGTGGTGAGACACAGTCGCTCTCTACCTGTACACTGGGTACGAAACTCGATGAGAAACTCGTGGACGACGTGCTGGAGCGCGGTTATATGAAGTTCCTGCTGCACTATAACTTCCCGCCGTTCTGTACGGGTGAGGCCAAGGCCCAGCGCGGCGTAGGCCGTCGTGAGATTGGTCACGGTCACCTGGCATGGCGCGGTCTGAAGGGCCAGATTCCTGAGGACTTCCCCTACACCGTACGTCTGGTGAGCCAGATCCTGGAGTCTAACGGTTCTTCTTCGATGGCTACCGTCTGCGCTGGTACGCTGGCTCTGATGGATGCCGGTGTTCCCATGAAGAAGCCTGTCAGTGGTATCGCCATGGGTCTGATTAAGAACCCGGGTGAGGACAAGTATGCCGTACTGAGTGATATCCTCGGCGATGAGGACCATCTGGGCGACATGGACTTCAAGACCACTGGTACGAAGGACGGTCTGACCGCTACGCAGATGGATATCAAGTGCGACGGTCTGTCGTTCGATATCCTTGAAAAGGCGCTGATGCAGGCCAAGGCTGGTCGTGAGTACATCCTTGGCAAGTTGACTGAGACCATCGCTGAACCGCGTGCAGAGTTGAAGCCTCAGGTTCCGCGTATTGAGGCCTTCGATATTCCTAAGGAATTCATTGGTGCCGTTATTGGCCCGGGCGGAAAGATCATCCAGCAGATGCAGGAGGATACAGGTGCTACGATCAC
>JAFUAK010000089.1 GCA_017460765.1 Prevotella sp.
CGTGATGCAGGACCTCGACGTGGAGGAGTTCTGGGCCATCTACATGAACCAGCACTACCGCCTCATCAAGAAAGTGCGCATCTCCCACGGCGGCATCACGGAGACCTCCGTCGACATCCGCATCATCATCCGCGAGGCCGTACTGGCCAACTGCACCATCCTCGCCGTCTGCCACAACCATCCCTCAGGCAACCTCTCGCCCAGCAGACAGGATGACGACCTGACCAGATCGATCCGAAGGGCCTGCGAAGTGATGAGCATCCACTTCCTGGACCACGTCATCATCACCGACGGACATTATTACTCCTACCATGAACAAGGCAAGTGCTAAGCGCACATCTGCAGGAAGTACTCGTGGATACGGGGATCGGTGTTGAGTTCGGGATGGAAGGCGGTGACGAGTTGGCGGCCCTGACGGGCGGCGACGATGTGACTGTCCACCTCGGCCAAGACCTCGGCATCTCCATATACCTTATTAATATATGGGGCGCGGATGAAGGTCATGGGGATCTGCTCGCCAATACCGACGATATCCTGTTCCGTATAGAAACTGCCGAGTTGGCGACCATAGGCATTACGGCGCACGTCGATGTCCATCGTACCCAGATGCATCGGCGAGAGCAGGATGAGTCCTGCACAGGTGCCGAAGACAGGAAGGCCATCCTGAATAGCCTCGCGGATAGGCTCGAACAGGCCGAGGTCGCGGAGGAGTTTCGACTGCGTAGTCGATTCACCGCCTGGGATGATGAGCCCGTCCTTCGGCTGCTGCCAGTCGGAGAGTTGGCGCACCTCAAACGTCTCTGCACCCAGGCGATGGAGCATCTGCTCATGCTCGATAAATGCCCCTTGAAGGGCTAATACTGCTATTCTCATTTGCCGCGCTCTGCCATCAGCAGTTCTATTTCCTGTTCGTTGATGCCCACCATTGCCTCACCGAGGTCCTCGGAGAGTTCTGCCAGCACCTTCGGATCGTTGTAGTTCGTCACGGCCTTCACGATGGCAGCCGCCCGCTTGGCAGGATTGCCGCTCTTGAAGATGCCACTGCCCACGAACACGCCCTCGGCACCGAGTTGCATCATCAAGGCCGCATCGGCAGGCGTCGCCACACCACCGGCAGCGAAGTTCACCACAGGCAGTTTGCCATTCTCATGGACAAAGCGCACCAGTTCGTAGGGGGCCTGCAACTGTTTGGCAGCCTCGTAGAGTTCATCCTCGCTCATCGACACCAGCCGACGTATCTCACTCTGCATCAGGCGCATGTGACTCACAGCCTGTACCACGTCGCCCGTACCCGGCTCACCCTTCGTACGGATCATCGTGGCTCCCTCGGCGATACGGCGCAAGGCCTCACCCAGGTTCTTCGCGCCACAGACGAAGGGCACGTCGAACTTCGTCTTGTCGATGTGGTAGATGTTATCCGCTGGCGAGAGCACCTCACTCTCGTCGATGTAGTCGATCTCGATGGCCTGCAGGATCTGCGCCTCAGCGATGTGCCCGATACGGCACTTCGCCATCACGGGAATCGTTACGGCCTCCTGAATACCCTTAATCATCTTGGGGTCACTCATACGGCTCACGCCACCTGCCGCACGGATGTCGGCGGGTATCCGCTCCAGGGCCATCACTGCACAGGCACCTGCCGCCTCGGCGATGCGGGCCTGCTCTGGGGTTGTCACGTCCATAATCACTCCGCCCTTCAGCATCTGGGCGAGATTTCTGTTCAGTTCTTGTCTGTTTTGTGTACTCATTTCAGTCAATATTTAAAATCGACTGCAAAGGAACAACTTTTACGCGACACTACCAAACGGAGTTCCCGTATGGACAAACTTCACTTCAATTTGTGCTCAAAAAAAGTCATGAAGACAGGCTACGGCGGTAGTCTGTAGGGCTCTGGCCTTTCATTTTGCGGAAGAACTTTGCAAAATGTGCCTGAGAGGAAAAGCCGAAGTCGTAGGCCACCTCCTGAATCGTACGGTCTGTCGTGGACAGTTGGCGTTCAATCTCCTTAATCAGATACTCGTCAATGATAGCCTTTGGCGATTTCCCCGCTATACGACGGCTCACCTGCGCCAAGTAACGGCTACTGACATTGAGGACCTCGGCATAGAAATGAACATCGCTATTGGTATGAAGGTGCGCTGCCAAGGCATCGAGGAACTCATTGTAGAGTTCCGACGCACGACCCTGCAAGTCACTGGTCCGTACAATCTGTGTATTGATGTAAGCCCTGGCCTGCGTCTGGGCCTGTTCCACCGACTCCCCTGTGCTTAGGTAGTAGGCCACCGCAGAGGCATAGCGATTAGCCAAGCCATGCATCTTGGACTCATCGGGACGGATAATCAGCGTACAGAGGGGCAACAGTTTCTGACGGACTGCTGCAATCACCGCTTCAGACACCAGTGCATCGCCCTGACTCGACAGGACGACAGCATCGAAGATCACATGCCGAGGACGGTATCTCCTCAAACTATCGACGACGACATCGACCACATCCAGGGTACGTATCATACCGATCTTCACCACCTCGGGCTGCACATCGTTCATCACGGCCTCTATCTGTCCCGCCACGATCTTGGCAGGTACATCGTAGAATTCCTGGATACCCAGTGTGGTCTGTACGGTGATGCTAGTGATGGCTGTCACGGCATAGCCGCCCAGTTCAGAGATCGTCTTGATATCCGCCTGTACACCTGAGCCGCTCGTGGAGTCGGAACCAGTAATGGTGAGAATGGGTCTAGTTTTGTTCATGGGTGCAAAGGAAACACTTTTTTTTGAAATAGCCAAAAAATCTCCTAACAAAATACAAATCGCCGGCTTTACTGAAAATAAGGGGCGATTCGTTGAACGGATTTGCGCAGCCCGTCTTTTC
>JAFUAK010000090.1 GCA_017460765.1 Prevotella sp.
GCCGATTTCGAGATGGAACAGATTCTCTATACTGACGAAGGGGCAGTAAGCACTTTATATAATAAGGTAAAGGACGGAAGTCTGAAAACCATTATCACTGACGTGACGATGGTGACAAGTGGCATCCGTAAGGGAGCTCTGCAACGCTTAGGCATCGAAGCCAAATGCTATCTCAGCGATTCACGTATAGCGGAGATGGCTGCATCGCAAGGGATCACACGCACACAGGCCGGCATTCGTCTTGCCGTAGAGGAGCATCCCGATGCCCTCTTCGCCTTCGGCAATGCACCTACGGCACTGATGGAACTCTGCGACCTGATTCGCAAGGGCAAGGCAAAACCTGCCGGCATCATTGCCGCCCCTGTGGGATTTGTTCATGTCCGTGAATCGAAACACATGGTGAAACCATTTGGCAACATTCCAAAGATTATCGTAGAGGGGCGCAAAGGCGGTAGCAATCTTGCCGCTACGCTCTGCAATGCTATTCTGACTTTCGATGATGCCGAGCAATTGAAACCCGGACGCGATTTATGAAGTTTATTGTTATTGGCATAACGGACAATCCGAAGCCTTGGTTTCCGCCCGAGGTGATGGAGATTATCAAAAACGGCAAAGTCTTCTCTGGTGGCAAGCGCCATCATGAGATTGTCGCTTCCTATCTGCCTTCTGATGCCCAATGGATAGACATTACCGCCCCCCTCGATGCCGTCTTTGAACAATACCAAAGTTCAATGTTCAATGTTCAAAGTTCAAAGTTCAACGCGCTCATCGTCTTCGCCAGTGGCGACCCCCTTTTCTACGGTTTTGCCAACACCATCCGTCGCAAAATGCCAGAAGCGGAAATTGCACTCTACCCCACATTCAATTCTCTGCAAATGCTGGCCCATCGACTGGTAATGCCCTACCACGATATGCATATCGTTTCGCTGACAGGACGCCCTTGGTCTGACTTCGACAAGGCACTAATAGAAAGAAAAGCCAAAATCGGTATACTGACCGACAGGGAACACACACCAGCCGCCATTGCCCAACGCATGTTGGAGTATGGTTATAACTGCTATACTATGCACGTAGGCGAACATCTGGGCAATCCCCAAAAGGAACGCGTGACGACCCTCACCATAGAAGAAGCCGTAAGGCGTGACTTCACCCACCCCAACTGCCTCCTTCTGTCCTACTCGGGGGACTACAGGGGGGAGACTCCCTTCGGCATCCCCGACAGCGAGTTTGCCCTGCTCGACGGCAGGGAGAAGATGATTACCAAGATGCCTATTCGTCTGTTGACACTGCAAGCCCTCGAACTGCCCTGTAAGAAAAGGTTCTGGGACATCGGCTTCTGCACAGGGAGCGTCAGCATTGAGGCCCGTCTGCTGTTCCCCCATCTGCAGATTGACGCCTTTGAGATACGTCCTGAATGCGAAGCGATTATCAACGAGAACATGCACCGTCATGGTGCCCCCGGCATTCAGATACACATGGGCGATTTCCTTTCCGCCTGTTGCGACTCCATCGTAACCAACACTCCCCCCGATGCCATTTTCATCGGTGGACACGGAGGCCGGCTCAAGGAAATCATGGCGAAAGCTGTGAGCGTTCTGGCTGACGACGGGTGTATCGTGATGAATAGCGTCAAAGCGCCCAAAGTCACCACCGACAGCGAACAACTTTGGAATGAGGCTTGCCAGGAATTGGGACTCCATCAGGAACCGCCCCTACATATACAATTGAATCAATATCATCCCATCACCATACTGAAATGCAGAAAATAGCGATTATCCAGATTAGCGAGGCAGGAAAAGAAATTTGCGACCTCATCGAAAGAGAATACAAGGCTACCCTCATCCAACGTACGGATGTCGGCAAGCGATGGAGTGATTTCGACGCCTTTGTCTTTATCGGAGCAATGGGCATCTGCGTCCGCACGATAGCACCTTTCGTCAAGGATAAGCACACCGACCCAGCCATTGTCTGTATCGACAGCCTCGGCGTCAATGCCGTCTCGGTACTGTCAGGACATATCGGCGGAGCCAACGATCTTACTCGTGACATCGCCGCACTCGTGGGGGCTCATGAGGTCATCACCACCCAGAGCGATGTTGCCGGCCTGTGGGCACTTGATACATTTGCCGAACGCTTCAACTGGGCCATTGCCAGCGACGATGATATGAACCAATGCATAGCCGCTTTCGTCAATCGAGAGCCCACAGCCCTGCTGATGGACATTCGGGATGAAGGTACCGACTATCTGGAAAAGACCTTGCCTTCGCACGTCACCATCGTCAACAGTCTTACTGATGTAGACCCTCGGAAGTTCAAACTGGTTATCATCGTATCACCTTATAATCTCTGTGCTCCTGATGGTATGCCTGAATTGCATTTCGTACCCATGATAGCAGCATTAGGTTTCGGACTCGCCAGTCATCCTGATGACTATGATCATATTTACGACGAGATTGACGAAGCCATGAGTCGGATAGGCGTTCTGCCCTGCTATAAGCGCTATTGCACCATCGATGTGAAAAAGGAAGAAGAGTTCTGTGCGATGCTGGTTGATGATATGGGCGAGGAACTGGTTTTCTACACCGCCGAACAGTTAGCCCGAGTAGAAGTACCCAATCCCAGTGAGACCGTTCTCAAACATGTGGGCACTCCCAGCGTCTGCGAGGCAGCCGCCATCCTCGGTTCCAATCACGGCAAACTCATTGTGCCCAAGGTGAAAGGCAAGAACTGGACTGCCGCCCTCGCCATCGACTACAAATACCTTCGCCAGAAAAAGGGGCATATCGAAATCGTTGGTGCCGGACCCGGTGACCCCGATTTAGTCAGTGTTCGTGGTCGTAAGATGTTGGAACGTGCCGACCTGATACTGTATGCCGGCAGCTTAGTGCCACGCGAGCTCACCGACTGCCATAAGTTCGGAGCGGTAGTTCGTTCTTCAGCCGATATGAATCTCGAAGAGCAATGCGCATTGATGAAGGAGCACTATGACAAGGGGCACTTCATTGTGCGTCTGCATACCGGCGACCCCTGCATCTTCGGAGCCATACAGGAGCAGATGGCGTTTTTCGATGCCAATGGCATGTCCTATCACATCACCCCTGGCATCTCCTCCTTCCTCGCCGCCGCCGCTGAGTTGCGCAGCCAGTTCACCATCCCCGAGCGTACGCAAACCATCATTCTCACTCGTGGTGAGGGGCGCACTCCTATGCCTGAGAAAGAGCAACTGCACTTGCTCGCCCGAAGTCAGTCCACCATGTGCATCTTCCTCAGTGCAGCCATCGTGGACGACGTGCAGCGCGAACTGCTCACGGAATATCCCGAAGACACACCCGTAGCCGCCTGTTACCATCTGACGTGGCCCGATCAGCGCATCTATCGGGGCACCTTAAAAGACCTTGCCAAGATTGTTCACGACAACCACCTCACCCTCACCACTATGCTGGTGGTCGGCGAGGCCATAGACAACCGCCAAGGACTTTCGGAACTCTATTCGAAACATTTCACTCACCTGTTCCGAAAAGGAGATCCATCATAAAATTTATTTCTTGATCAGCGATGCCACCCACAGAATGGCAACGGCACCGATAATGGCCGTACCCAACTGTCCCAGCACACCTCCCCATGAGATGCCCAACTGCTCAAACAGCCAACCGCCGAGCAGTCCGCCAAACAATCCCAATACCAGGTTCATAATGAAGCCTAAGCCTCCACCTTTCATCAACTTGCCTGCACAGAAACCCGCCAGACATCCGATAATAATTGATCCAATCAGTCCCATAATCTATTGTTGTTAAATTCTATCTGCCTGCAAAGGTACAATAAATTGAGCAATATACCAAATCTTGGCGCAGAGAAAACTAATTGTCACAAAAAAGAGGTTAAAAGTGGATTTGGATACGATTGTTAGGCAAATTTTCACTACCTTTGCCGACGAATCGGCGATGATGCTCACGTTCGGCAAAGGAGAGCACGCTCTCTTTGCGCTCGCTTACTCGCATCATTGCACCCGATTTGTGCAAGCAACGGATATGAAGCACCGGATAGGGATATATATAATAATGGTCGTAGCCTGTCTGATGATTTTGGCAGGCTGCACGGGTGATGGCACGAGTACGAAACACGTGCCGCAGACAAGCGACTCTCTTTATACCGAAGAGCGGGCCATGGCCATCTATGACACGCTGCCAGAGCGGGCATTGCAGATTCTCGACTCGGCGGAGATTGTGGGCAATATGCCGGATTACCGCGCCGCACTCTTTCGTGCTAAAGTGCTTAGCAGTTCTTACGTCATGATGCAGCAGGACTCGGCCATCATCATCTGCGAGGCCCTGCTGCGCCACGACGAGGCACAGCGCAACGTCGATTTCCGGCAAGACGTGTTGGAACTGCTGCTGAATGCCTCACGGCGGCGCTATGACTATGAGGAGATGGTACACTGGGCCACGGAACTGGCCGAACTGCTGCGCGGAC
>JAFUAK010000091.1 GCA_017460765.1 Prevotella sp.
CCAGACGATTCACGCTGATCACCCAGCGCAGCGTCTTGAAAAACCTATTGAAACTAAAACTATTCATATCTTGAAATTATTTTTTATCTCCTTTTACTTTTTATGTTCTTCGGCGGTGAACACAAGTTCTTCGGCGGAGAACACATGTTCTTCGACCGTGAACATAAGTTCATCGTCCGTGAATATAAAATACGCTTCGCATCAAAAACATTTTCAGAGGTTCACTAACTTTCCGATAACCTGCCTCCGGCAGAAAAGCCTGTACGACAGCCAGAAATTCAGCACGGTCCAGAAGGCGCAAAGGACATCGTTGAGGATGAAATCCGTCGTAGGCGCCTCCTCCGCAGAGACACTATAGGGGAATATCCACGCCTGCAGGCCTACTAACACCATCAGCGCCAACGTCGTCAGCACCCAGTTGTGCTTCCGCCAGCGGAAGAACGTGGCCCCAAGGGCATAGAACGAGTGAAGCCAGAGGATGATGGGTATCACGGCATGGACGAGTGCACCATGCATCTTGTCTGGCATCTGAGCCCACATACGACTCAAACCGTTAACCACCACCGAGGCCACAAACATGCCTTCTCCTTGTCCCGTCACCAGGTGCGCCACATACTGCAAGAGGTCGGCCCCCAGGAATCCCACGAGATAGATTGGCAGCAGGATCAGCCACGAGGCATAGCGCATCAGATACTTCTCGAAGTTCGATGCCGGCAGCATCAGCAGCGTCTGCATGTCGTGCTTGCCCTCCATGCTGTAGAACATCAGCGACGGTCCTACGATCAGTAGTGTAAAGACAAATATGCTGATCACGCCAAAGGCGCACATCTGATAGCCTTGCAGATCATTTCCCTCCGTCCTGAATACCATCGTGAAGAACATGAAGAACAGCGCCAGAATAACGAGCATCTGCCAGAACGACTTCACGTGGTATTTCATGTCGTTGGTCAGCGACCACTTCGCCAACTTCGCGAACCTATTCAGATTAAACTGTATCATATTTTCCCTTGGGTTACGGCGTTGAACAACAATTCGAGGTTAATCTGCGTCTCAGGGCTGTCGGCCTTGCGCGGCGCGATGACGGCGTTGCCCTGCAGCGACGGCTCGGCATAGAGGGCATCGGCCATCTCGTCTGCCGTACGATACTCGAACACGTACTTCTCCTGGATGTCAGCCACAGAGGCATCGAGTAAGAGTTTCTGTGGACTCAGGATCAGGATGTGGTCGAGTAAAGACTCCACATCGTGTACCTGGTGCGTGGAGATGATCAGCGTGCGATCCTCCGTCATGTACTGCGCCACCACCTTGCGGAACTGCGACTTCGAGGGGATGTCGAGTCCGTTGGTAGGCTCGTCCATCAGGAGCAACTTCGTGCCGGCGGCCAGGGCGAACGACATAAACACCTTCTTCTTCTGCCCCATCGAGAGCGCATGGAGATTGAGGTCCGTCGAGAGTTCGAAGTCCTTCAGACAGTTCTCCAGCACCTCACGCGAGAATCGCGGATAGAACGGCTCGTTGATCCTGACATACTGCTCCAGCGACATCATGGGCAGGTCGAACTCCTCCGGCACGATGAAAATCTCACTCAGCGTCTCAGGCCGTCTCTTGCATGTGGCGACGCCATCACAACAAACCGTACCCTTCTTCGGACGGAGCAGACCGCTGATGAGATACAGCAGCGTAGACTTGCCCGTACCGTTCTTACCCAGCAGACCATAGATATTGTTCTGCTCCAGCGTCAGACTGAAATCGTCGAATACGAGACCTTTCTGACCTGCGTACTTGAAACTGATGTTCTTTACTTCTATCATATCGTTACTTTATTAATGGTTTTGTTTCTTGTAATAGTGTACCACTTTAATAGTACACTGCAAAAGTAAGAGTTTTCTC
>JAFUAK010000092.1 GCA_017460765.1 Prevotella sp.
ACAAAGACCATTACCGCCCTTGAAGGCATCCAGCGCATCGCCCCGCAGGCCCGTTTCATCAACGGCTGCGGACTGACGCGCAATGAAGTGTTCGAAAGCCGCTTCTCGGAACTGAAGACACCACTCGGCAGCAAGGGCATACAGGCCAAGTTCTATAACAACACGGAGATGACGGGAGTCCCCGCCGCCACCATCGACCTGACCTCGCCCGTACTCCTGAGCAACGGCGGCAACACGGTCTTTGCCCCCGGCGTGAACCTTGAGAACTTCTCGGCCCGCCTCGACGCGACCTTCATCCCGACAAGAGACGAGACCGTGATCTTCGGCATCGGTGCAGACGATAAGGTCAGACTGCTCGTCAATGGTGACACCATCGTAGACATCTGGAAGGTGCGCCAGCGCATCCAGGGCGAGCAAAAGGAACTGGCCGTCAAGGCCGGACAGCACTACCGCATCCAGATCGACTACGTGCAGGAGCAGGGATTCGCCGTGCTGGCCTTCGACATCCAGCACAAGGTGGCCCCGACCAATGAGGAACTGCTGGCACAGATCGGCAACACGGAGACCGTCGTCTTCGTGGGCGGCATCTCGCCAAAACTGGAGGGCGAGGAGATGCGCGTGAACGAAGAGGGATTCAAGGGCGGCGACCGCACCAGCATCGAACTGCCCAAGGCCCAGCGCGAGACATTGGCCATGCTCCACCAGGCAGGCAAGAAAGTGATCTTCGTGAACTGCTCCGGCTCTGCCATGGCCCTCGTACCCGAACTGGAGAGTTGCGATGCCATCATCCAGGCATGGTATGGTGGCGAACAGGGTGGACTGGCACTGGCGGAGGTGCTCTTCGGCCAGTATAACCCAAGCGGGAAACTGCCCATCACCTTCTATAAGAGTACCGAAGAACTGCCCGACTTCCTCGACTACACGATGAAGAACCGCACCTATCGCTATTATACGGGCGAGGCGCTCTTCCCCTTCGGCTACGGCCTGAGTTACACTCAGTTCGAAATCGGCAAGCCAGTCTATAGAAATGATCAGGTACGCGTGAACGTGAAGAATGTCGGCAACAGGAAAGGTCTGGAGACCATACAGGTATACGTCCGCAACACCGCCGACAAGGAAGGTCCGCTGAAGACACTCCGCGCCTATCAGCAGGTGGAGTTGCAGCCCGGGGAGAGCAAGACCGTCACCATCGATCTGCCCCGCCAGAGTTTCGAGGGCTGGGACGTGAAGACGAACACGATGCGCGTCGTACCCGGCAAGTATGAACTGATGGTAGGCAGCAGCAGTGCCGACCAGGATCTGAAGAAGATTATCGTAAACCTGAAGTAGTCTGCAATAAGGCAGGGTTATTGCAAAATAACCCTGCCTTATTCAAAAATAAGTGGCACTTATCGCGCGATAAGTGCCACTTGCTATTAGTAGAGAATGAGATTTCGCTTATTCGGCTTTCTTAGCCTCCTTCTTGGCAGGAGCCTTCTTGGCGGCGGGCTTCTTCCCAGCCTTCGGCTTGGCAGCCTCCAGTTTCTCGAGTTTGGCCTTCAGGCGCGTAATCTCCTTATCCTTCATCTCAATCTCGTCACCCTGGTTCTTGATGGTGGTCAGCAGACCTTCCAGTTCGTCGTTGTCGATGTCGAGCGGATAGAGGGCGTTCACCCTGTTAATGAAGTCACCGAGGATGTTCATGTAATTGGTGAATGCGTCGAACGGACCGCTGTAGATGCCACGGTCGAGACCCACGTTGGAGGGCTTGGTGGTCATGAAGCGGAAGTTGTTCGAAGCCTGCAGGTAGTCCCAGTCCTGATTGATGCGCGGATCATTGGCAATGCGCAGGCGGTCGGCCACACTATAGAGTTTGTTGAAGGCCTCGCGCTGCATGGCGTTACCGAGCCAGCAACTGACGTCGCGCTCCTCGTCAACCCAAGAGAGGGTGTCGGGCACGTCAATCTGACCCACGCTCTTACAGGCCTTGCAGATCTCAGTCGGCGTGGAGAAGGTGATGCCTTTCTCCTTGGCGCAGGCGGGCAGGGCCTTGATGAAGTCAAGGATGTTGCTCGACAGCGGCTGGGCGATACCCAGGGCCGACAGTTCCATGAAGATATTGATGATCTGCTCCTCTTCCGGCAGACGGGCGATGCGGTCGATGTAGGCATCGGCAAAGAGGGGGTAGCCGTCCCACTCCGAGTTGTTGAAACGCAGCGAGATATCGTCAGAGAGTTCAATATCGCGGAGCAACAGTTTCAGGTTCGGGGCGATGTTGCAGTTATAGACATAGTGCGGGCTCTTCCAGCCGAGCACGTGCTTGGCACCCTCGGTGAGCATGCCCTTGAAGCCCAGGGCAGCAGCCTGTGCACCGATGTCGTCGCTGTAGATCAGCGAGGAGTTGCGGAGCACGGTAGGCTTCTTGCCGAAGAGTTCCTCGATCTTTGCGGCCTGCTTCTTCACGTCGCGGGCGAAGGTCTCCTCGTTGGCCAGTGATGACAGGCCGTGGCTGTAGGGCTCTGCAAGGAACTCCACGCAACCGGTCTCGTTCATCTGCTGCAGTTTCTCCAGCACCTGAGGCGCATGCATCTCCAACTGCTCGATGCCGGTACCCGACAGGGAGAAAGCCACCTTGAAATACTTGCCGTGCTCGTTGATCATGTCGTGGAGCGTGTTCAGCGCGGGCATATAACTGCGCTCGGCAATGTCGGTGATGCTACGCTCGTTCTCGTAGTCATCATAGTAGTAATGATCGGTACCGATATCAAAGAAACGGTAGCGCTTCAGATGAATAATCTGATGTATCTCGAAATATAAACAAATCGTTTTCATACTCTTATTTTACTATTTTACAATTTCACTATTTTACTATTAACATGGGAATTACAATTGTCCAATTGTGAAATAGTCCAATTGTCCAATATCACTATTCCTCCCATCCGAGTGTACGGCGATAGAGCGTGCGAATCCAACGGCCCACCTTCTCCCATGTTATCTGGTCCACCTCGCGCTTGCCCTCTTCCTTCAGGTACTGGAAGAGCGAGTCGTTGTGGCAGATCGAATAGATGGCATCGGCCAAGGCGTGGATATCCCAGTAGTCAACCTTGATACAGTTGTCGAGAATCTCAGCACAGCCCGACTGCTTCGAGATGATCGAAGGCGTACCGCACTGCATGGCCTCCAGCGGCGAGATACCGAACGGTTCACTCACGGAAGGCATCACATATACATCAGAGTCTTTCAGACATTCATAGACTTGCTTGCCGCGCATAAAGCCGGGGAAGTGGAAGCGATCAGCGATACCGCGCTCTGCAGCCAGGTGGATCATGGCATCCATCATGTCGCCCGATCCAGCCATGCAGAAGCGGACGTTACGGGTGCGGTGAAGCACCATCGTAGCAGCCTCCACGAAGTATTCGGGGCCCTTCTGCATCGTGATACGGCCGAGGAACGTCACCACCTTCTCCTTGCCTGTATGGTCAGGACGCGGGATGGCCTGATACTCATCAGGCAGCGGATAGACGGCGTTGTGCACGGTGTAACACTTGCGCGGATCCTGATGGTACTGGTTGATGACCGTCTGACGGGTCAGTTCCGACACACACATAATGCAATCGGCCCAGTCCATACCGTTCTTTTCGATAGAATACACAGTCGGGTTCACCTTACCACGGCTACGGTCGAAGTCTGTGGCGTGAACGTGGATGCACAGGGGCTTGCCGCTCACCTGCTTGGCATGGATGCCGGCAGGGAAGGTCAGCCAGTCGTGGGCATGGATGATATCAAACTCCTCGGTACGGGCCACCTGGCCGGCAATAATCGAGTAGTTGTTAATCTCCTCGTGCAGGTTACCGGGATAGCCACCGGCGAACTCCATCGCACCAAGGTCGTTCACGTTCATATAGTTGAAGTCGGCATAGATATGATCACGGAGTTTGAAATAGTAGTCAGGATCCATGATATTGCCTACGCGGTTCTTCACATAGTCGTAGTCCACATCGCGCCAGGCAATGGGCACGGCATTCATGGCCACGATACGGCAGGCATGCTGACTCTCGTCGCCGAAGGGATGCGGCAGACAGAGCACGGTCTCTATATCTCCCTGAGCCTTCAGGCCCTCGGATATACCATAATTAGCAGTGGCGAGTCCACCAAACACATGAGGAGGATACTCCCATCCAAACATTAATACTTTCATCGTCGTTCCTCCTTATTTTTGATATGAATACTTATCCATGAGTTGCAGCGTGCGAAGAATCTCGGCCACATTCATGGCAAACGACATGGCACCACGTCCGTGGAATGGCGGATTACCGTCGAACAGTTCACTGATGGTGCCAATGGCATGATAGTCAATCTCGTCCTCATAGCCCACCAACTGGCGCTCAATGAAACTCAGGCGCGAACGCTTGTAGAGTTTCAGGCAGGCCTCCATATAGAAACCGCCGAGCCAAGGCCAGGCCGTTCCCTGATGGTAGGCATAGTCGCGCTGGGTCTGCGGGCCGACGTACATCGGGTTGTAGCCGCCGCTCTTTGGAGAGAGGCTGCGGAGGCCCTTCGGGGTCAGCAGTTCGCGTGTGCAGATATCCACCACGCTCTTCATCTGCTGCTGGTTCAGTGGCGAGTAGTCAAGTGCAACGGCGAAGATCTGGTTCGGGCGCACGCTCCAATCCATCATATTGCCATCCACATAGTCGAGCAGATAGCCATACTCGTTGACGAACGTCTCCACGAACGACTGCTTAGCCAGGGCGGCGCGCTCCTCCAGTTTCTCGGCCACCTTGGCCTTGCCCTGATCGGCATTCATGGCGGCGCAGAACTTCAGGGCATTGTACCAGAGAGCGTTGAACTCTACAATGTAGCCGGAGCGAGGCACCACAGGACGACCGTTAGCCGTCGAGTTCATCCATGTCACGGCACGGTCACGGCCATTGGAGTAAAGCAGGCCGTTGTCATCGAGGCGGAGGTTCGGATGCGTACCCTTGATGATATAGTCAACGATGTCGTTCACGAGTTTGCCATACCTCTTATAGCCCTCTTCCTTACCGGCATCTTTGACATACTGCTGGATAGACCAGATAGCCCACAGGGGCACGTCGGGCTGCTCGATCTCATAGATCTTAACGCTCAGCGGCTTCTCTTCCATGAACTCACGGAGACCCTTCTCGGCGGTCTTCATCACCAGTTCGAAGTAGTCGCGCTCACCGATGGACAGCGTCAGACCCGGCAGGGCAATGAACGTGTCTCGAGCACGGGCCTTGAACCAGGGATAGCCGGCCAGCAGGTAGCGGTCGTCATTCTTCTTACGGTTGTGGAACTGGTGGGCAGCCGTCACCAGACAATGATAGAAATTATCACGCGGCTTGCGGTCGGCCACCTCTTCGTCAAATAGTTTCTTCAGGGAAGAAGACTTGATCTGCGAGGTAGAACCAGAGAAGACAATGCTCTCACCCTTCTTGATCGGCATCTCGAAATAACCAGGCACGTAGAGATCCTCGTTGGAGGCGTAACCACGCTCCTGCTCCTTCGGGTATTCGATGCCGCGATACCAGTCGGGCTGGAAGATAAACTCGTTTTTCTTCGAGAACTGCATGAAGAGGTCGGGATAGCCGGCATACATGCAAGTCTTGATACCATTGTCAACCGACTTGTACTCACGGCTGGCGGTGGAATTCTCGTGTGTGAACTGCCGTACCGAGCGGAAGGCAAGGAAGGGACGGAAGCGCAGCGTTGTGGCCGAATGTGCATCCACCAAAGTGTAGCGGATGAGGATTCGGTCCTCGTAATGCTGGAAGATCACTTCCTTCTTCAACACGACACCACCCACGCGATACGTAGTCGTCGGCACGAGGCTGGCATCAAACTCACGAATGTACTTGTGTCCGTTAGGACTGAATGTGTTGCCCTGATACTTGTGGAGTCCCAGGTTGAATTCTGCTCCATGCTGGATGACCGTACAGTCGAGTGAGGACAAGAGCACGTGGTTCTCGTCATCCAACTCGGGTACAGGCACTACCAGCAGACCATGGTACTTGCGCGTATTACAATCTACGAGTGTAGAACTGCTATAGGCGCCAGAACGGTTAGTCCGGAGTAATTCACGACGGAGACTTTCCTGCAGGTTAGTCATCACGGCTTTTTCTAATCGTAAATAGCTCATAGTTCCTGTCTAAAGGTATTTAATTATTGTATATTAGTCATTAATTCCCCAAAGGTAGGCATTTTTGCGGAGTCCACAAAGGAAATCAAGATATTTAACAAATATTTAAACAAAAGCCGGCAAGTTTTGTCAACTTGCCAGCCTATTTTATGCCGGAATCAGGAAATTGATGACTTCCTGCTCAACACTGATACGGTAGGGGCCGACGGGTGTTTTCATCAGTCGACCATCGATACCCACCATAGCATGCTTCGCATGTTCCACCCTGACTTCCTTTGTCCTGAAAGGATGGACACTACGATGGTTCAAGAAGCGTCCTGTCACCAACAGCCAGAGGCCCTCAATCAACTGGACAACCTCCGGATGATAGACCACCGACACGTCGAGCATCCCATTGTACGGCACCGCATTCGGTGTCTGTCCGTAGCCTGGGCCACTGCCGATACAGACGGTCATCACCTTGCGGTCGATCTCGTCGGAGTTAATCTTCAGTTTCATTTTATACTCCATCCGGTGAAAGAGCATCACGAAGAGCGACGAAATAAAAGATAAGGTACGCGAGCCAAAGAGCCGCCGCGTCTGGCGGCGCAGGTTCATGATATCAGCCGTCATGCCGATATTGACGCAGTTCAGGAAGTAACGGTGACACTTCTCGTCCTTTGCATTCGTATAGCGGATGCAACCGAGGTCCACCTTGCGGATACGGCGCTGAATGAGCCAATCGACGGTCTGCTCGATGTTGTCCTCATCAAACTCCCAGAAACGTGCGAAATCGTTCATCACGCCATTGGGGATCACGCCCAAAGCAATGCCGTCCCTGATCACCTTTTCTTCCATCATCAGACAATTCACAGCATCATTCAGGGCCGAGTCGCCACCGACGATGACGATA
Source organism: Prevotella sp. (assembly GCA_017460765.1). Classification (GTDB taxonomy): domain Bacteria; phylum Bacteroidota; class Bacteroidia; order Bacteroidales; family Bacteroidaceae; genus Prevotella. The sequence goes on from JAFUAK010000092.1 coordinate 7,032, forward strand.
GTCTTGTAACCGTTCGATATCATCATCTTGATCAGACGTTCCACACTGTCACTCGTCTCGCTCTGCACGAAGTCATACTCCACCTTGCGCGCATCGAGCACCTTCTGAATCTTCTCCCAACGCTTACGTTTGTTCGTGATTCCTGCTTTCGGGCAATACAATATGCCCCACTTTCCCACTTCTACTGCCATACCACTCATATCATATTCTCTATTATTTCTATTTTTTCTTCCATCGGAAGGGTTGCATCTATCCAGTTGATCTTAAAACCCCGACGCTCCATGCCCCGGAACCATGTCATCTGCCGCTTGGCAAACTGATGGATGGCAATCTCCAAACGGGCAAACATCTCATCGTAAGAGGTCTGTCCGGTCAGATACTCCGTCACATATTTATATTCCAGCCCGTAGTAAAGAAGGTTCTCCGCAGGGATGCCCTCGTCGAGCAAAGCCTTCACTTCTTCTACCATACCCTCTTCCAGTCGGGCCTTCAGGCGGCGGGTGATCTTCTCACGCCGCAGTTCACGATCGATGTCTATACCTATTATAATACTATCCACAGGGGGCAAGTCCCGCCTTGGTGTCGGATGCTCCAGATTGTAGGTCTCAATCTCTATGGCCC
>JAFUAK010000093.1 GCA_017460765.1 Prevotella sp.
GGCACGTTGCGGTAGCAGAAGCAACTGGTATTATTGTCTCGCATCTGCCGTTCGTCATCTGCTTCGTAGTCGTCGGCCAGACGGATCTTCTGAATGGGGTAGTGTGCAGCATAGAGTTCGCGGAAGATGTGAAGTAGTTTGACGGCGATGAGCCTGTTGCATACGAGTTCACCCCGATGTGTCTGTTCGTCGTAATCCCAGTGCAGTACTCTGAGGTAGCGCAGGTCACTGCGCTGGATATGGGGGTTAGCATGGTAGGAGCGCCCCTGCATGCGCTGCCATACACTGTCGGGGATCTCGGATACTAAGAATCCGTCAGAAGAAGTCTGGCCCTGCGCACTGAAGGTGACGCAAAGCCAGAATAATGTGAGCGTAAGTAGTTTGGTTTGCATTTAGTAAGCCACTTTCTTGTTTCCCTGAATATAGATTCCCTGCCGGACTGGCTTCTCGTTAAGCCGTATGCCTTCAAGGGTGTAGATGTCGGCTTCATGAGTGGCATTGTCGCTGGTGGCACGGATGCCCGAAGTGCCTTTGTACTCCTGTGTGGCTCGCTGCAACTGTTCCATGAAATCATTGTTGGTGTGCATGCGGGCATAGGCTGCCGCTCCCACGAGGCGACCCATGTCGACATCGCTCTGCCAGTGATAGCCCGTAATGACGCGGCCATTACCATACTTAAAGGCGCGGGCAAGCAACTTCTCCTGATAGTCGGGGGCAATCTCGGACATCACGAGGGCGTAGAGCCAACTGGCACAGGCATGGCCTGAGGGGTAGGAACCATTGTCACGAAGGGCATCTTCGCCAGCAGGATAGGAAGTCGATTCGTTGAGTTGCACGTAAGGCCTCAGGCGCTGGTAGTAGGACTTACAGGTCTGTGTGGCATCAACGGCAGAGAGATAAATACGATTGAAGAGTTTGTAGAGTTCAGGCGTATCAGTGGCCGAGAAGGTCTTTCCAAGTACCTCAGAGAATATCTTGCAGAAATATTCGGCACTGTCGTCAACGTCGCTGATGGCCGTATCGCCGTCGGTGGATGACTTATCGGTACGGGTGATAAGTCCGTCTATATGGGCACTGAGATCAGTGGCGAAGACGGGCGACACGTTGGACGGGGGCTCTGGTAAGTACTCAAAGGCCTCTGGTAACTCGTCGATGGTGAAATAGGCATTGTCGACAGAAGAACGCTTAGGGTTGGTAATTCCTGATTTCTTCTCATATTCCGTTATGGCTGATGAAATCATGGCGTTGAAGCCCGTGTGGGAATGAAGTCGTGCCACGAGGGCCGAGGCCAGCAGGCAGCCTGCATAGGTATCACTGTCCCAATGATAGCCGGAAATGACCGAACTGGTGCCGTAGGCATAGCCACGGGCAAGTACCTCATCCTGTTTGTCGGGACACACCTCAGTCAGCATCAGGGCAAAGAGCCAACCCATCATCGCCTGACTAGCAGGATAGGAACTGACGTCACGGTATGTGTTCTCCTGCTCTGGAACAAGCGTGCGCTGATTAAAGCGGGCATACGGACGACGGTAGAAGTAGGATGACTGTGCCTGTGCCTGTGCCTTGCCGCCATAGGTCATGCAGTAGTCGAACAGTGTGTAGATGTTCGGTGTATTGCTGGCAGACAGTTCGATGCCTACTACCTTGGAGAAAGCGTCGAGGTAGTTGGCAGTCTGAGCGTAGAAGTCCACTTCTGCCTGTTGGCCCAGATCGGTCTCGCGCTCGGTCTTTCCCCACTCATACTGCAGGTAGTCCTTAATATACTGTACGGAGGTAATGGCAGGAGGCCCCGGCAGAAACTCTTCTGCATTGGGGACCTCCTGTGCCTGGATATTGCCGAGCCAGAGGCTGGCGGCAACGATAAATAGCGCTTTCTGTTTCATTATCTGTTGTTTGATGCTTCTATGCGAAGGCTACGGTGAGACCTGCCATCACGATCGATACCATCGACATCAACTTGATGAGAATGTTCAGCGATGGGCCTGAGGTATCCTTGAACGGGTCACCGACGGTATCACCGACGATACAGGCCTTATGAGCAAAGGATCCCTTGCCGCCAAAGTTGCCTTCCTCGATATTCTTCTTGGCATTGTCCCATGCTCCTCCGGCATTTGCCATGAACACGGCAAGCGTAAAGCCACCTGCCAGACCGCCTACGAGCAGTCCAAGGACACCGGCCACACCAAGGATTATTCCCACGATGATAGGGATGATGATAGCAAGGACAGAGGGCACGATCATCTCGTGCTGGGCAGCACGGGTAGAGATCTCCACGCAACGACCGTAGTCGGGAGTGCCAGTACCTTCAAGGATGCCTGCAATCTCGCGGAACTGGCGGCGCACCTCCTGTACCATCTTCTCAGCAGCACGACCTACGGCCTCCATCGTCATTCCACAGAACAGGAAGGCGGCCATGGCACCGATAAAGGCACCAACAAGCACCTTCGGGTTCATCAGGTTCACCTGGAAGTAGTTCATAAAGTCTGGAATCGTCGCATCGGTAGCCGAGATGACATCACCGGCCACGTTGGTAATCGTCTGTCCTGCACGGGCCATGGCAATCTTGATCTCCTCAATATAGGAAGCCAGCAGAGCCAGGGCAGTAAGAGCAGCGGATCCGATGGCAAAGCCCTTACCGGTGGCGGCTGTGGTGTTGCCAAGGGCATCAAGGGCATCCGTACGATGACGTACTTCCTCGCCAAGTTGCGACATCTCAGCATTGCCACCTGCATTATCTGCGATAGGACCATAGGCATCAGTAGCCAGAGTGATGCCCAGTGTGGAAAGCATACCTACGGCAGCGATACCGATACCATAGAGACCGTGTGACAGACTCTCTGACGACATAGACAGATCGAAGCCATTCGCACACAGGTAACTCAGCATGATAGCCACACCGATGGTGATCACAGGGATACAGGTTGAGATCATACCCGTTCCTATACCTTTTATAATTACGGTAGCGGCACCAGTCTGTCCTGCCTCGGAGATCTTCTGGGTAGGCTTGTAGGAGTGTGATGTGTAGTATTCTGTGGCCTGTCCGATAATGACACCTGCAGCCAAACCGGAGATGACGGAGAAGGAGAGTCCCAGCCAGTTCTCGATGCCCAGGAGGTAGAGAATGGCGAAGGTGGCGATGGCAATGAGTACGGCACTGACGTTCGTACCCAACGACAGCGAATGGAGCAGGTCTTTCATCGTTGCTCCCTCCTTAGTGCGGACAAGGAATATGCCGAGCAGGGAGAGGAACACGCCTACGGCTGCAATCAGCATCGGGGCGATGACAGCCTTCAACTGTATCTCGGTGCCAGCCAAAGCAAAGGCGGCTGCACCCAAGGCGGCTGTCGAGAGGACGGAGCCGCAATAACTCTCATACAGGTCGGCACCCATGCCGGCTACGTCACCTACATTGTCACCTACGTTGTCAGCAATTGTGGCAGGGTTACGGGGATCATCCTCAGGGATGTCAGCCTCAACCTTACCAACAATGTCGGCACCCACGTCGGCAGCCTTGGTGTAGATACCACCGCCCACACGGGCAAAGAGGGCCTGTGTGGAGGCACCCATACCGAAGGTCAGCATCGTGGTGGTGATGGAAATAAGGCCGTCCGCATCAAAGTAGTTCAACACGACGAACCAGATGGCGATATCGAGCAGTCCTAGACCTACTACCGTCAGTCCCATCACGGCACCAGAGCGGAAGGCGATCTTCAGACCGGCATTCAGACTTTCGCGGGCAGCATTGGCGGTACGTGCAGAGGCATAGGTGGCGGTCTTCATGCCGAAGAAACCTGCCAGACCAGAAAAGAATCCGCCCGTGAGGAAGGCAAAGGGTACCCAGGGATTCTGTACGTTCAACCCATACGCCATAAATGCGAAGAGGGCGCAGAGTACTGCAAACACGATGCAGACGACCTTGTACTGCTGCTTAAGATAAGCCATAGCACCTTTGCGCACATAGAGCGCAATCTCTTTCATACGTGGTGTGCCTTCATCAGCCTTCATCATCTGGGTGAAGAAAAACCACGCCATGCCTAATGCCACGACAGATGCGACGGGCACGAGCCAAAATACTGCGGGAATGTTCATATCAAAATGTTTTTAGTTAAAGGTAAATTTTTATGTTATTCGTCAACGTAGTCAATCAGTTCTGCGGCTTCGTCATCAGGATCTTCGCTGCCGAGGTCCATCATCGTGGAGTAGTTGTCTTCAGTAATATCGTCATCATTGGGATCCTCGACCTCATTGTCCTCGTCGTCGTGGGAACTGTAGTTGTCCTCCACTACAACATCCTCGTCGTCCTCGTCGAAGTCACCGTTCTCACCGTCCTTATTCTTCTCGTTGAACTGCATACGGATCTTCTCCTGCTCGGGTTTCAGTTTGGCGAAGATTGCCTCAATCCAGCCGCCCTTCTCTACTTCGAGCACGTCGTAGCCATCCTCGATTTTCTTCTCGTACATACCGCCTTTCTTGTGCAGCCTGTCCTTGGGAAGGGTAGTGGTAGAGATGTCGAAGCCGCTCTGGATGATGTCCTGGATGGACTGGGGCAGCGAGTCCCAGCCACCGCCGAAGTTGCGGTCGAGCACCTCAACAAGTTTGGCGGCAGAGATGTGGCGTATATTCTCGTAGGTCAGGTCAGTGACGCGCATGATGGGGCGCTTCTTGATGGCCCATGAGAACTTCAGGCCTTCGTCAAACTTGATCTGGGCAACTTTGTAGCCGCGTTTTTCATAACTTTTCTTCACCAGCAGGATGTCGTCCTTGATTTCCTCGATGAGGAATGCGCTCTTGAATATGTCAAGATAATGTTGTACGTTTTCCTTCACCTCGGCATCCTTCGTGGCTGCCTCCCACATACGCAAAACATCGTTTTCCTGAATATCCCAAACACTGCTCTTCGTGATTGCCTTAATAGAAAGAGAGGGGTTGCTCTCTGGTTGCTGTTGTTTTGTTCTTGCCATATATTTCCTGTTTTTTTCTGCAAATGTATATACTTTATTTTTTATTAGCAAGTTTTTGGGCGGAATTTTTTGTAATTTTCGCATTTTAGCGTACCTTTGTACCCAAAATATGGCACAACCACTGGCTGAAAGACTCCGTCCGCGCACCTTGGATGACTACATTGGACAACAGCATCTGGTAGGTGAGGGGGCCGTCCTGCGGAAAATGATTGACGCAGGGCGTATTTCTTCTTTTATCCTATGGGGGCCTCCCGGAGTGGGTAAGACGACGCTGGCGCAGATCATTGCCCATAAACTGGAGACGCCGTTCTATACTCTGTCGGCAGTGACGAGTGGTGTGAAGGACGTACGCGACGTGATAGAGAAGGCACAGAAAGGCCGCTTCTTCAATGAGGCTTCCCCCATACTCTTCATCGACGAAATCCATCGATTCTCGAAATCCCAGCAGGATTCGCTACTGGGTGCCGTGGAGAAAGGCATTGTCACGCTGATTGGTGCCACGACGGAGAATCCTTCATTCGAAGTGATCCGTCCGTTGCTCTCACGCTGCCAACTCTATGTGCTGAAGTCGTTGGAAAAGGATGACCTCCTGAAACTGCTCGACAGAGCCATCCATACGGATGTTATCCTGAAGGAGAGAGACATCACGCTTCAAGAGACGGGAGCCCTGTTAAGGTTTAGTGGGGGAGATGCCCGTAAGTTATTGAACATCTTGGAGTTGGTTGTTGAGGCTGAAGCGTCGGATAAAGTCCTGATAACAGACGAAATTGTTGTCAGTCGGCTCCAGCAGAATCCGCTGGCATACGATAAGGATGGTGAGATGCACTACGATATCATCTCGGCCTTCATCAAGAGCATACGCGGTTCCGACCCCGATGCCGCCCTCTATTGGCTGGCCCGTATGATAGAGGGTGGTGAGGACCCGCAGTTCATTGCCCGTAGACTGGTGATCAGTGCTTCAGAGGATATCGGGCTGGCGAACCCCAATGCGCTTTTGCTGGCCAATGCAGCCTTCGATGCCGTGATGAAGATCGGATGGCCTGAAGGTCGTATCCCTCTGGCAGAGGCGACGGTCTATCTGGCTACTTCGCCGAAGAGCAACAGCGCCTATCTGGGTGTGGATGCCGCTTTGTCGCTGGTCAGGAAGACTGGCAACCAGCCCGTGCCGCTGCCCATCCGCAATGCACCTACCCAACTGATGAAGGACTTGGGTTACCACGATGGCTATAAGTATCCCCATGACTATCCTGGGCATTTTACGGAACAGCAGTATCTGCCCGATGCACTTGTAAATGAGCGTCTTTGGCACGGACAGCATAACCCCACTGAGGAGAAGATGTACCAGCGGATGGTGAACTACTGGGGAAAGCGATATGAGGAGTGAAGAGTGATGGAGCAGGATCTGATCATACGCATTATAGAGTTGCTGGGTACGTTTGCCTTTGCGATTTCCGGCATACGCCATGCTGCTGCCAAGCATTTCGACTGGTTTGGCGGCTATGTCTGTGGTGTGGCTGTCGCCATTGGCGGTGGTACCATCCGTGACGTGATGCTAGGAACGACCCCATTCTGGATGACGACACCTATTTATTTAATATGTACGGCAGTCGCCTTGCTGACAGTTGCCTTCTTCGGTAAATGGATGGAGCCTTTGAAGAATGCGTGGTTTGTGTTCGATACGCTTGGCCTGGCACTTTTTACGATAGCGGGCATCCAGAAGAGCATTGCCTTCGGTCAGCCCTTCTGGGTGGCCATCATCATGGGTTGCATCACGGGTTCTGCCGGTGGTGTTATCCGGGATGTGTTGCTGAATAATGAGCCGGTCATCTTCCACAAGGAAATCTATGCGATAGCCTGCGTGTTGGGAGGCCTGGCCTATTGGGGACTGCTTGAATTCGGGATCTCAACAGAATTGAGCGCCATCATCAGTTTTGTGGTGACCTGCCTGGTTCGCTTCCTTGCCGTGAAGTACCACATCTCACTGCCAGTTTTGAATGAAGAGAAATAATAACACAAGATATGCCTGAACAACAGAATAACAACCCGAGAAGACAAAGACGGCAACAGCCAGTGGATAATACCTACGGACACCTGCAGCCACAGGCGTTGGAGGTGGAAAGGGCTGTGCTGGGTGCCCTGATGATCGACAAGGACGCGTATGCCGTGGTTTGTGAGATCCTGCGCCCAGAGAGTTTTTATGAACCTCGCAACCAGATGGTGTATACCGCCATCCGCGACCTGAGCATGGCAGAGAAGCCCGTCGATGTGCTGACGGTGACGGAACAGTTGGCTAAATTGGGAACCCTCGACGAGGTGGGGGGCCCTGGCTATATTGCCGAACTGAGTTCGCGCGTGGCCTCTTCTGCCAATATCGAGTATCATGCGAATATCATCGCCCAGAAGTCCCTGGCGCGACAGTTGATATCCTTTGCCAGTGTCATCGAGACAAAGGCCTTCGACGAGACCATCGACGTGGAGGACCTGATGCAGGAGGCAGAAGGTTCGCTCTTCGAACTCTCCCAGCGCAACATGAAGAAGGACTACACGGCCATCGACCCTGTCATTTCGCAGGCTTTGAAGGTGATTCAGGCTGCTGCGGCCAATACCGACGGTTTGACGGGTGTATCCACAGGCTACTATAAACTTGATGATATCACCAGCGGCTGGCAGGCCTCCGACTTGGTGATTATCGCAGGACGCCCTGCCATGGGTAAGACCTCGTTCGCCCTGTCGATGGCCAAGAACATTGCCGCCGACCTGAGAATTCCGATGGCATTCTTCTCACTCGAAATGTCCAATGTCCAACTTGTCAACCGACTGATTTCCAACTGTTGTGAGATCCAGGGTTCAAAGATCCTGAACGGACAGTTGCAGCGCGATGAGTGGGAACGCCTCGACAAACGCATTAATAACCTGCTGGGGGCTCCGCTCTTCATCGACGACACCCCAGGCCTCTCCGTCTTTGAACTCCGTACGAAGGCACGCCGGCTGGTGCGTGAACATGGTGTTAAACTGATCATGATCGACTATCTCCAGTTAATGAATGCCAACGGCATGCGCTTTAGCAGTCGTCAGGAGGAGGTCTCTACCATCTCCCGTTCGCTGAAGGGCCTGGCCAAGGAACTGGATATCCCCATTCTTGCCCTGAGTCAGTTGAACCGTGGCGTGGAGAGCCGTGAGGGCTTGGAGGGCAAGCGCCCGCAACTCTCCGATCTCCGTGAGTCGGGTGCCATCGAGCAGGATGCCGATATGGTGATCTTTGTGCATCGCCCTGAGTATTACCATATCTATCAGGACGACAACGGTCGCGACCTGCACGGTATGGCGCAGATTATCATTGCCAAGCATCGTAAGGGAGCCACGGGTGACGTACTTCTGACATTCCGAGGTGAATATACGCGCTTTGAGAATCCAGAAGACAAGAATTTGGGTGGAAACCGTGCACCTGTGGGTGGTGGCGAGATTCTGGGTTCAAAGGTCAATGGTGGCAATCCCATCCCGCCACCTTTCGAAGACGGACCGTTGCCTTTCTAATATAATATAAGGTACGCGTAAAGCAGAGGACAGATTCTTCAGAATTTGCCCTCTTTTTTGTTTTTTTTTCTGCAAAAATTTGCAAGTTTAGATAAATTGCCGTACCTTTGCACACATGACACTCCGTCAGACTTGCTGAAAGGCAGTGAAGGCGGGGGTCATCATTTTTGAGGAATAGTGTCTTGCGACGCTTTGTGATTGGCTCTTTTGAACGTAGGAAATTCAAAACCACATAGTCAAGAACATTGCAGAACGGATACTACGGGTATGGTATACATCCCCGTTAGTGTGCAGAGGCTTAACCGCCTCAAGCACACTTTACGGGTGCACTATATACCAACGGCGTGAGTGTCATTCTGTCTGTTTTCTATGTGAGGTTTCCTACGACCTAAAAGAGCGGACGGGCAGAGCAGACTTCACGCTTTTTTCGTGTCCATGGTTCCTTGGCGGGACTTCGATTCGTTGACGGCGGCTATTCCGGCAGCAACGAATCAGAGACCTCCGCTGGATGCCAGCAAGGAACATGAGACGTAACAGTTACATATCGCAATTATGCCAGTCTTCACCTGTATTCAAAAAGGTGATGACCCCCTCCTTTTGGCTCTGTTAATACCATCATGCCAATGAAAAAAATAGTTTTCTTTGTAGTCTTGTCTGTCGGGCTGACGACGATGACCTTCGCCCAGAGCCTGACAGACTCACAAGTTCTGAAAATAGCCGTTGAAGAGAAGAAATCAGGTGCTTCAGAGACAGACATTGCCTCCAAACTGATGCAGCGCGGTGCTACGATGGAGCAGATTCAGCGCATCCGTCAGCAGTATGCCAAGCAGATCACCCAGCGCGGCATGGACAGTAATGTCGACAACGCTATAGGCAATGTCAAGGACCGTATGCGCGTCAACAATGAGGTCAGCGACAATGAGATCGTCACCCATGAGGGCGCAGAAGCCCCTGAGTATACCACAGAGTTGCTTTCGCCATCGGGTAAGCGGGTCTTTGGTCGTGACATCTTCAATAATAAGGCCCTCACCTTTGAACCCCAGATGAATATCGCTACGCCGCAGAACTATGTATTGGGGCCTGGCGACCAACTCGTTGTCGACATCTATGGGGCAGCCCAGGAGAGCATGACGCTCACGGTCAGTCCTGATGGCGATATCGTGATTCCCGATTTCGGTCCTGTCCAGGTCAGCGGCCTCACGGTCTCTGCTGCCCAGGCTCGTATCCGCAGTCGTGTGGGCAGTTACTTCACGACCTCTGAGATCAAGGCCTCGCTGGGACAGACCCGTACCATCATGGTCAATGTGATGGGTGAGGTCCGCACGCCGGGCACCTATACGCTTTCAGCCTTTGCCACCGTGTTCCATGCTCTCTATCAGGCCGGAGGTATCAACAGTCTGGGCACGCTTCGTAATATCAAGGTGTTCCGTCAGGGGCGACAGATCTCTGTGGTCGATGTCTATGAGTTCATCCTGAATGGGCGTCTGTCAGGCAATGTGCGTCTTCAGGACAACGATGTCATCCAGGTGGGCACCTACGAATCGATCGTAGAGATTGATGGGCGTGTCAAGCGTCCGATGGCCTACGAGATGCGCAGGTCGGAGAGTCTGGCCACGCTGTTAAGATACAGCGGCGGTTTTACTGGCGATGCCTTCAGGAAACTGGTGCGTGTGCTCCGCACGAGCGAGGAACTGAAAAGTGTGTATAATGTTGAGGAGTTCGAATTCTCTGACTTCAGGCTTGACGACGGTGATGTCGTAACCGTTGACTCTGTCTACGACCGCTTCAAGAATATGGTAGAGGTGAAGGGAGCCGTGTTCCGCCCTGGTCTGTACCATCTGGGCGGCAAGGTCAGTGGCGTGCGCTCACTCATCGACATCTGCTCCGGACTGACAGAAGAGGCCATGACCACCCGGGCTGTCCTCCGTCGCATGAAGCCGAACCGCACACAGGAAGTGCTCTCCGTCAATCTGGAGGGAATTCTTGACGGTACATCACCTGATGTTCCCCTTCAGAATGAGGATGTCCTCTTCATTCCCACCTTGGCCGAACACCAGAACCTGCGCACGCTGACCATCGACGGTGAGGTCATCTTCCCAGGCATCTATGAATATGCCGACAACATGACCATCGAGGATCTCATCCTGCAGGCAGGAGGCCTGACTGATGCCGCCTCAACGGTGAAGGTCGATGTGTCGCGCCGCCTCAAGGATCCTTCGGCCCAGAGTGCAGACATGCAGTTGGCCCAGACCTTCAGTTTTGCCCTGAAGGATAACTTCACTGTCGATGGTGACCGCAGTTTCACCCTCGAACCCTTTGACATCGTGCAGGTCCGTAAGAGTCCAGTCTATCAGGACCCCATCCGCGTTTCTGTCGAAGGTGAGGTCTCATTCCAGGGCAACTATACCATGGATACCAAGAACCAGCGACTCTCCGATGTCATCAAGGCGGCAGGCGGTGTCGTGCCTGGCAGTTTTGTCCGTGGTGCTCGTCTTGTCCGCAAGATGTCAGATGACGAGAAGGCCCGTATGCAAGCCGTCATTAACATGGGCCGTCAGAGTGCCGACGGTAAGGATTCCATCAATCTCGACAAGATATCCATGGATTCCACCTACACGGTAGGTATCCACCTGGACGAGGCGATAGCCAATCCAGGATGCTCACAGGACATAGAACTGGTAGACGGTGACCGTCTGATAGTACCGCGTTTCAATCGTACTGTTCGTATCAGTGGCGATGTGAATGCCCCCAACACGGTGGCTTACGAAGAAGGTGAGAACTACAAATATTATGTGAAGCAGGCAGGCGGTTTCGGCAACCGTGCCAAAAAGAGCCACACCTATATTGTCTATCAGAACGGTACGATGGCCATGGGCAAAGAGGGTAGGATAGAGCCTGGTTGTGAGGTGGTTGTACCCTCCAAGGCACCCCGCAATGAGAATGCCGTAGCCCAGTGGCTTGGCATCGGTACTAGCGCAGCCTCCCTCGCCACCATGTTTGCCACCATTGCAAATATTATCAAATAGTCTTCCGATGATAATAAGTAAGTTTCACTATAACGCAAATAATAGAAACAAATTGTTTCTACCTGAGAAACAAAGTGTTTCCATTGGAGAAACAAATTGTTCCCATGTTTGAAACCTATATGAAACAATGTTTAGCATGACTCGAAAAGATAGTCTCCATCAGCCCAAACAGGTAAATATTATTTTATGATCACAGAACCCCGTTCATCGCAGACAACAGAGAAACCAACTCTTGGCCAACTCTGGCAAGATGTTAAGAAACATAAACGACTGTATTACAAAGTGTTATCTGTAACCTTTGTGATATCAGCCCTTATTACATTGAGCATTCCCAACTACTACAAGTGTACTGTGATGCTGGCACCCGAACTCTCCAGCATGGGTGTGAAGAGTGGAGGTCTCTCCAGTCTGGCCAGCAGTTTTGGCATTAATCTGGGTAATGCAAGTACAGGCGGTGATGCCCTGCTTCCCACGCTTTATCCAGACCTGATGAACAGTGTCACCTTCCGAGCCTCACTGTTCCCTATCAAGGTGCAGCGCGAAGACGACAGCACGGGAGTCGATGTGATGACCTATTACGATTACCTGAAGGACGGTCAGAAATCCCCCTGGTGGTCTGCTGGTCTGAAAGCCCTGTTCTCCTTGTTCAAGAGTGATGAGCCTGTAGACAATCAGGTCAACACCTTTAAACTCAC
>JAFUAK010000094.1 GCA_017460765.1 Prevotella sp.
GGACGACGGTCCCGGCATCGACGAGGCACAGCTGAAGAAAATCTTCGACCGCTTCTATCAGGCCTCCGCACGTCCTGCAACAGGGCAGATGAGCTATGGCATCGGACTGAATCTGGCTCAGAAACTCGCCATGCTGCACGGAGGCAACATCACCGCCCGCAACCGCTCCGACCAACATGGGGCAGAGTTCACCATCAGTATCCCACTGGGCAATGCCCATCTGTCCAAGAAACTATTGGTTGACGAGCATTACTTCGACAAGCAGGAGGCTGCCGAGGCGAAGGCACCGCTGACAACTGATGCAGACAAACCGCGTCGCAGCAGGAAGAAGACGACTTACCGCATTGTCGTTGTTGATGATGATCCCGAAATCAGAGACTTCCTGCAAACAGAACTGGGCGAGAGCTATCACGTGCATACCTATCCCGATGGCACCAAGGCACTGGAGGGTATCACCGACAACGTGCCCGACCTGGTCATCAGCGATATAGTCATGCCCCATATGGATGGTATAGAACTGCTCCGCCGACTGAAGAGTAACACGCTGACTAGCCATGTGCCCATTATCCTGCTCACCACCAAGGCCGAACATGACTCACGCATCAAAGGACTCACCGAAGGTGCCGATGCATACGTCGATAAGCCTTTTAATCTGGAAGAGCTGGAGACACGCATTGCCGGACTGATAGCCAATCGCATCAAGATGCGCAGCAAGTTCTCGGGAGTACAGGAACAGGAGAACACCGTGAAGAAAATTGAAATGAAGGGAAACGATGCAGAACTGATGGAACGCATCATGAAGGCTATCAACGAGAACCTGGATGATAGCGACTTCAACGTGGAGGCATTGGCCGACAAGGTAGGCCTCAGCCGTGTACAACTGCACCGCCGCATGAAGGAGATGACAGGCATCACCGTAGGCGAGTTTATCCGCAATCTGCGCCTGCAACAGGCAGCCAAGCTCTTAGAGGCCGGCGACGTGAATGTATCGCAGGTCACCTATGCCGTAGGTTTCGCCAATCCTAACAATTTCACGGCTGCTTTCAAGAAGCATTTTGGGGTCACGCCGACAGCCTATATGGCTAAGCATCAGGAGGGAAAAGACCCGACGTAACAAATTCAATGGTCTATGTAACAAATTCAGAGACACACTTAACAAATTAAAGGGTAATGAGCATTTATTAAGCAGGCTATGTTAATTATATATTATAATTTTGCACTCGTCAGATGATTCAGTCTGGCGAGTGCTTTTTTTGTGAGATTTATCAAACTAAAAACAAAATAGAAGTTATGAGTAGAAAAATCTTGATGAGGCTTCTCTTCCTCTTGGCCTTCCTGCCACTGAGCATAAAGGCGCAAGACGTGATGACCGTCACGGGTAACATCACCGACGCCAACGGCGACCCACTGATAGGCTGTACGGTGCAAGTGAAGGGAGGCACTGGAGGTTCTGTTGCAGACTTGGACGGTAACTTCAAGTTACAAGTGCCCAAGAACGCCACACTGGTATTCTCCTTTATTGGCTACAAGACACAGGAGCTGAAAGCTGCTGCCAACATGAAGGTGGTGATGAAGGAAGACTCCCACGTGATGGACGAAGTGGTGGTAGTCGGCTACGGTACGATGAAGCGCAGCGACATCACCGGCTCGGTGGTTTCTGTGAAAGCTGACGACATGCAGCAGACCAGTGCATCGACGATGGACCA
>JAFUAK010000011.1 GCA_017460765.1 Prevotella sp.
CCATTCCTTCACCTTCATCGTAGTATAGATAACGCACAGAATCAGGATAGCAGCACCGATATAGAACGACCAGATCACTGAGTCGGGTACCACGCCTTCTGGTGCCACGTTACTCAGACCAATGGCCGTAAAGATAAAGGGGAACAAAAAACCAACCACCGAACCGGCATTGCACAGGAACGACTGTATCGAGTAGGCTTTAGCCTTCTGCTTTTCATTCACCATGTCGCCCACAAGCATTTTGAAAGGCTGCATCGCCATGTTAATACTCGTGTCGAGAAGCATCAAGGCAATCAGGCCGAAAATCAGAGCCGCTCCGACTGCCATACCAAAGGAACCTGCATTTGGCAGAAGGCACATCACTGCCACTGCCACTGCTGCACCTATAAATAAATAAGGTATACGACGCCCAAAACGTGTCCACGTCTTATCGCTCAGTGTTCCTACAATCGGTTGCACGAGGATTCCCATCAATGGCGGGAGAATCCAGAAGAAACTCAACGAATGGGGATCGGCACCGAGGGTACGGAAAATTCTTGAGATGTTTGCACTCTGCAGAGCATAGGCAATCTGCACACCAAAGAACCCAAAACTCAGGTTCCACAATTTCCAAAAAGACAAGTCTGGTTTCTGTTTCATATCTCTAATTTCTAAATTCTAAAACTCCATTACTTCGTTGTTCCTCTGATAATCAGCCGGGTGCGCACAACACGACGCTCTGCCTTCGTCATTGGGATCTCACCCTCCACATGACCTATCAGGATACTGGCAGCCTCCTCGCCGACCGTGCGGCCACGCTGTTCCACTGTGGTGAGCATCGGGTCACAGGCAATAGAACGGTAGCCATTGGTAAAACCGCAGATCTGGATGTCCCCAGGCACCTGCAGTCCTACCCGTTTAGCGGTATAGAGCACACCGATAGCCGTATCATCGTTGATGGCGAAGACACCATCCGGACGATGCTCCTGTGTCAGTACCTCCGGGGCCATGCTCTCCGCATCGGCACGGTTGTCACAGACGAGAGTCAACTCGGGGTCATACTTGAGCCCATGCTTCAAGAGTGCATCTTTATAACCGTTGAAGCGGTTTTTTGAGATTTCCATCGTCATCGGTGAGCCAAAGAAGGCAATACGATGACAGCCCTTCTCAATCAGATAGGTCACCGCATTAAAGGCACCCATATAATCATCAACCACCACACGACTGGCATTGATGCCTGTACAGATACGATCATAAAACACCAATGGCACACCAGCATCAATCAGTTTCTGGAAATGTTCATAGCGTTTTGTGTCCTTAGCCTGTGAGACAATAATACCACAGACTTTGTTTTCAAAGAATGACTGGCAGATATGCACCTCGCGCTCATAACTCTCCTGACTGGTGCCCACCAATAGCCGATAGCCGCGCGACGAGGCCTCCTCCTCGATACCTGCCAGCACAGAGGCGAAATAATAATGCACAAAGTCGGGGATGATGACACCTATCAGTTTCTGCGGTTTCACTTTACTGAAACGCAGCGACTCCGCAATCGAGTTCGGCGTAAAGTTATGCTCGCGTGCATAAGCCTGAATGGCCCGCCGCCGCTCCTCACTGATACGGGGCGAATCCTTGAGGGCGCGAGACACTGTTGCCACGGAGACTCCAAACTCCTTGGCAATGTCCTTCATCGTCATTGGCACATGCTCTTTCATCAGGCTTTTAACTATTGACGATGCAAAGATACAAAAAATCCAAATAACAAGCGCTATCACTTAAGAAAATATGTTCACGCATGCTTATGCAAACGTTTGCATGGCGCAATAGTATCTTTTTTAAGCAAAAAAAGCACAACGTATTAAAAAGAATCCTATCTTTGCACCGTGAATCGAAGCCTAAAGAGCTAAATGAGTAGCTAAAGCAATAAGAATATACAACAATTAACTCTAATTAAATGTAATGATGAAGCAGGTAAACATTCAAGTTCCGCTTAGGATGCTCGGCCTTATTTTAGGGCTGTTCCTATCGGTTGGCGCCTTTGCTCAGATTGAAGTCAAGGGCCTTGTGAAAGATGCTACAGGCGAACCCATTATCGGCGCAACGGTACGCGTTGACGGCACACAGACCGCCACCGTTACCGATTTCGACGGTAACTTCGTGCTGAAGGCTAATGAAGGTGCAGACATTACCATTACCTACATCGGCTACCAGCCTATGACGGTAAAGGCTGCCCCGATTGTTGAAGTAACACTGCAGGATGACCAGACAGTTCTTCAAGACGTGGTGGTCATCGGTTATGGTGCAGTGAAGAAAAGCGACCTGACTGGTTCTGTCGCCGCCTTGAAACCCGACTCCAAGAACAAGGGTCTCGTAGTGAACCCACAAGACATGCTCGCCGGTAAGGTGGCTGGTGTCAACATCACGAGCAACGACGGTACCCCTGGTGGCGGTGCCCAGATTCGTGTGCGTGGTGGTTCGTCTCTGAACGCTTCCAACGACCCGCTGATTGTGATCGACGGTGTGGCTATGGACAACAATGGTGTGAAGGGTGTTGCCAACCCCCTCTCTATGATTAACCCGCAGGATATCGAGTCGTTCAACGTGTTGAAGGATGCTTCTGCCACCGCCATCTACGGTAGCCGTGGTTCTAACGGTGTCATCATCATCACCACCAAGAAGGGTCGTAAGGGTGCTGCTCCCAGCGTGTCATACGCCGGAAGTCTGACTATCAGCCATAACAAGAAGACTCTCGATGTGATGGACGGCAACCAGTTCCGCAGCCTGATCGAGCAGATCTCCGGCAAGGACAGTGAGGCTTATAGCGTACTTGGTACAGCCAATACCGACTGGCAGGACGAGATTTTCCGCACAGCCATCTCTCACGACCATAATGTGACTTTGTCTGGTGCTGCCGGCAGTCTGCCTTATCGTATATCTCTCGGCTATACCGACCAGCAGGGTACTTTGAAGACTTCTGACTTCAAGCGTGTGACTGCTGCCCTGAACCTGAATCCGACATTGTTCGATGACCACCTGAACCTGAACCTGAATGCCAAGGGCATGTACTCCCGTTCACAGTATGCTGACGGTGGTGCCGTAGGTGCTGCCACCAGTTTCGATCCGACACAGGATCCCCATGCATACACCTCTGAATATCACAATGCCATGGCCGGCCTTTCCACTGCCAATTTCGGTGGTTTCTTTGAGTGGCCTACCGGTGCTGCCTTCGGTGACTCTACATGGCCTTGGACTTACGAGCGTAATGCTACGGCAAACCCTGTCGCCATGCTGAGCGAGAAAGACGACGTGGCTCATAGCCGCGCTTTCATCGGCAGTGCTGATATGGACTATAAGGTTCATGGCTTCGAGGACCTGCGCCTCCACCTGACTTTGGGTGCCGACATTTCTAAGGGTCGTCAGAACACCTTCACTACCCCGGCATTCCCTGGCGGTGACACATACTATGCTACCCGCAACAAGGACGAGATCACAAAGCGCAACCTCTCACTCTCTGCCTATGCACAGTACTATAAGGACTTCGCCAAGATCCACCACTTCGACATCATGGGTGGTTACGAGTGGCAGCACTTCTGGCGTTCTCAGACAACCAACTACTGGAGAGCCATCCCTGCTACCAACCCGACAAATCCCGGCGGATACGACAGTTGGCAACTCCATAAGTACAAGACAGAGAACTACCTCGTATCATTCTTCGGCCGTATGAACTACACGCTGATGGATCGCTATATGCTGACAGCCACCATCCGTGACGACGGTTCGAGCCGCTTCAAGGACCACTGGTCACTCTTCCCCTCTCTTGCACTGGCTTGGAAGATCAACGAAGAGGCATTCCTGAAGAACGTCAACAGCCTGAGCGACCTGAAACTCCGTCTCAGTTACGGTAAGACTGGACAGCAGGACGTAAACAGCGACTACGCATGGATTCCGACCTACTCCATCAGTACGGGTACCAACGGTTTTTATCCCGTTACCGGTGACGGTACGCTCTATCGTCCGGACAACTATACTCCCGACCTGAAGTGGGAGACCACAGAAACATACAACGTCGGTCTCGACCTCGGTTTCTTCAACCAGCGCTTCACCGCAGGCATCGATGTCTACTATCGTAAGACCACCGACCTGCTGAACTACGCTCCGACGGTAGCCCTGTCTGCTTTCCGCAACCAGGCATGGCAGAACATCGGCTCGCTGGAGAACAAGGGTGTTGAGGTAACCCTCGGCATCAAGCCCATCCAGACAGACAACTTCTACTGGACTATTGATTATAACTTCACTTATAACCACAATGAGATTACCGACCTGAGCGGTGTTTCGACCGACGGTTCGCCCGTGCCCAACACTGGCATTACCATTGGTACCGACAAATACCTGCAGTACAATCAGGTAGGCTATGCCATGAACTCATTCTATGTCTACCAGCAGGCTTACGACAAGAACGGCAATGCCATTGAGAATGCCGTCGTAGACCGCAACGGCGACGGACAGATTACGCCCGACGACCGGTACTTCTACAAGAAGCCGGCTCCCGACGTAACCATGGGTCTGAGTTCACGCATGGAATGGAAGAACTGGGACCTCGGCTTCTCGCTCCGTGCCAGTTTCAACAACTATGTGTTCGACAACATCTCTGCCGGTATGACCAACATGAACCCGAATGAGGTCTACAACTCATTCCACGCTCTGAACAACCGTCCCGTGAACGCCATGTCTGATGGCCGTTACACCTACGCTGTAACCGCACAGATCGTGGACCGTTACGTACACAATGCCACCTTCCTGAAGTGCGACAACATCACACTCGGTTACTCGTTCGCCGACCTGTTCAAGTGCGGCAACTGGCATGGTCTGGCAGGACGTGTCTATGGTACTGTTTCCAACGTGTTCACGATTACGAACTACGACGGATTGGATCCTGAGATTGCCAACGGTTACGACAACCAGATGTACCCGCGTCCTATCTCGTTCATCTTCGGTGTGAACTTCAACCTTTAATAGCGCATAATTCAAAATAACAATTAAGAATATACAGTCATGAAAAGATTCATCAAGAATATAATTCCCGCCGCAGTGCTCACACTGGCTTTCGGTATGACCAGTTGCACAGGCGACCTGGACGTGACACCTATTGATCCGAACCTCTCGTTGGAAGTTGACTACGACGGTTTGTTCAACAAGTGCTATGCCAATCTTGGACTGCAGGGTAACGGCGGTGCCAACGGCGACTGCGACATCGACGGTCTTGACGGTGGTACCACTGGTTTCATCCGTCAGATGTGGAACTCTAACGAGTTGACTACCGACGAGGCTATCTGCTCATGGGGTGACGACGGTATCCAGCAGTTCGACTATAACAGTTACGATGCTTCACACCCGATGATGAACGGTTACTTCAACCGTCTGACTACCGGCATCAGTTATTGCAACCAGTATCTGCAGGTGGCAGAGGGACAGGATGCCCAGAAATTGGCAGAGATCCGCTTCATCCGCGCCCTGCACTACTACCTGATGATGGATGCCTTTGGTGGTGTTCCCTTCGCTGAGACTTTGAGCACGCCTACCTATATGACACGCTCTGAGATCTACTCTTGGCTTGAGAGCGAACTGCTGGCCATCGAGCCCTCTTTGGCTGCTGCTAATGCCAAGACATCTGACAATGCCATGTACGGTCGCGCCGATAAGGCTGCTGCCTGGATGCTCCTGATGCGCCTCTACTTCAATGCCGAGGTCTACACAGGTACCGCCCAGTGGAGCAAGGCTGCCGAGTACGCCAAGAAGGTTATCGACTCTTCCTATAAACTGAATACCACTGGTACTGCCAACTGGAGTGCTTACCAGATGCTGTTCATGGGCGACAATGGTGAGAGTTCTGCCGCTTACGAGTGCATCTTCCCCGTACTCTGCGACGGCAAGAAGACCACCTCTTGGGGTGTCAGCCTCTTCCTGATGGCTTCTACCTACGACACCGACATGGATGCTACGGCTGCTGATCCCGGTGGTAACAATGGTACCAGCGAGAAGTGGGCAGGTAACCGCGCCCGCTACGACCTCGTCCACAAGTTCTTCCCCAACGACAACGCACCTACCGATGCACAAGGTTACGAAACGAAGGTGGCCGCTGGCGACGACCGCGCACTCTTCTTCAGCAGCGGCCATACCCTGAAGAATGAACTGGGTTATTTCGGCGACTTCAAGGACGGCTACGGCGTGGCTAAGTTCATCAACTACAAGTCTACGGGCCCCGTGGTCAAGGGTAGCGACGCACAGTTCCCCGATGCCGATTTCTTCTTCTTCCGTGTGGCAGAGGCTTATCTGACTTATGCCGAGGCAACTGCCCGTCAGAACGGCGACCAGACCACTGCTGAGGGTACAGAACTGATCAATGCCCTGCGCACTCGTGCCAATACCGAGACGAAGACCGTCTATACGCTCGACCAGATTCTCGACGAATGGAGCCGTGAGTTCTACTTCGAGGGCCGTCGCCGCGTCGATCTCATCCGTCATGGCAAGTTCGGTGGCAGCAACTACAAGTGGATGTGGAAAGGCGGAGCCAAGGAAGGCCGCAGTTTCGACGCTCACCTGAACATCTTCGCCATTCCTGCAGACCAGGTGAAGGGTGAAATCCAGCAGAATCCCGGATACTAAGACGTTAAGAATTAAGAGTAAAAACTAAGAGTTAAGAATTGATATGAAAAAGATATTTTCATTTGCACTGATGTTGCTGGGTATGGCTACGGCACTGACCTCCTGTTCAGACGACCGTGACTCTAACCCCACCATCGGGCAGCCGACACAGTTTGTTGTCAATGCTTCGCCTGTGGCTGGTCAGTACATCCAACTGACAGCCGACAACAAGGTGAACCTCACATGGTCACAGCCCAACTATGGCTACAACGCACTGGCCACTTACCAGATTCAGGTGGGTGTCAACAACAATGGAAGCATCACCTGGAACACGAAGGACGGTGCCGACAAATTCTTAGAGACAACCTTCACACAGTGTAACGCTGACATCAGCGGCGAAGAGATTGCAGAGGCTATCTGCGAGATCGACGGCGTGGTAGATGAGGACAGTTATGTAGACCAGGGCTTCCGCCCCATCGTCTTCCGTGTGAAGTCGAGCATCCAGGACTCCAAGGGTAACGACGTGCCTGGCACGGCCATCCTCTCCAACGAGGTTACCTTCGACCACATGGCAGCCTACTGCGCTATCAAGAGCAAGGCCATCATCTGGATCATCGGTAACTGCGGTGGCTGGCTTGAGCCGAGCAAGGGCAATGCAGAGGCTTTGACCGACTGGCGCATCTATGAGACAGAGATTGGCAGCAAAATCTTCAACGGCACTGTTGAGATGCCAGAGGGCGACCTGACCTTCCGTATCTACACGGCCCTCACAGGCTGGGACGGCGGTGCATCACTCGGTCATCTGGCCGACGACGAAGCCACTGAGGTGGCGTTCAGCGGTGGTGTCTATACCGACCAGTACGTCTATCCCGGTAAGGGTTCCTGGACGTTCCTGGGCTTCCCCGGCGGTCCGCTCGAGATTACGCTCGATATGATTCAGGGTACCATTAAGTTTGAACAAAAGTAAACGCATACGAATATGAAAAAGATAAATATCTTCATGTCGGCTCTCCTGGCCATGGCCTTCACGGCATGTACGGAGAACTTTGACCCCGAGGTAGGACCTCAGTCCAACCTCCCAGAGAGCCCGCTGGCTGCAAGCGACGTCACCATGACGGCATCTGCCGGTAGCATCAATATCGAGAGCCTCATCGAGAGCGGCGACCCCATCACCATCGGCACGGCGTCGGTGCGTGAGGGTGCCATGCCCGCCAATACCGTTCTCAGTGCTACCGTCGACTTCTCCAACGATGCCAACTTTGAGAAAATGATTACGCTGCCCGCCACCATCGAAGAGGGCGTCGTAACGGTTTCGGCCAATGACCTGCAGGATGAGTACTTCAACAATATCACCCGCAACCCGAAGACTGTCAACCTCTACATGCGCACCACGCTCTATACCGTGACCAATGGCGCATCACAGGCTATCATCGGTAAGCCCGGCGAGAACTACTACGCAGAGCAGAGTGTATCGTTCACACCGCTCTTCAAGGTGCAGATCTCTCCTGCCTACTACGTGATTGGCGCTGCCGGCGGCTGGAGTGCCGACGGAGCACGCACGCAGAAGTTCGAGCACAGCGATGCTGATGTCTACGACGATCCCGTGTTCAGTATCATCGTCGATGCCGGTGGTGATGACTGCTGGTTCGCCATTGGTGATGACACTGCCCTCGATGCAGTCAATGCCGGTGACTGGACGCAGTTGCTCGGCACCAAGGGCGAGAGCGAGGATCTGAACGGTACGATGGACTTCCGCTATAACCTGGGCGGCGACCACTCATTCCACGTGCAGAATGCCAAGAAGATCCGCATCACCCTCGACATGATGGAGTACAGTTACACCATCGAGCCTGTGAACATTGCTGAGTCTTACTACCTCATCGGCGGTCCTGGCGACTGGAGTGCTGATGCTGCCTGGACCATGCAGTTCAATCACAGCAACAAGGATGTCTTCGAGGATCCCGTCTTCACCTATACCTTTGCTGGCAACGGTGGTGACATGTGGTTCGCATTCGGCGATGGCGAGGCTATTGAGGCCGTGGCCAATGGCGACTGGACGAAACTCTTCGGTACGAAGGGTGAGAGCACAGACCTCAGCGGTAACTTCGACAACCGCTACAACCTCGACGGCGACCACTCGTTCTGCGTCGATGGCAAGGCTAAATACTACCGTCTCACTGTCAACATGGCTCAGAGGTCTTACGAGATCACGGAACTGAGTTTCGATCCTTATATCTACTTCATTGGTGCCACCGATGGATGGGCAAATGCCGAGCAGAAACTGGCGCTCACCGACGAGAGCGGCATCTACACAGGCTACATCTATTGCGCTGATCCGAACGGCTGGGGCAATGAGTTCAAGTTCCAGAAGGTTCCCGGCGATTGGGGCACCGAGGTGAACACCGGCCATATGACCAGCGGCATCACCGGTGACGCTGAGGACGGTGGCGGCAACTTCCGTGTGACTGGCGGCGAGGGCGTCTATTTCTTCACGCTCGACATGGCCAACGGTTCGTTCAACGCCATGAGGGTACAGAACATGAACCTTGTGGGCGACTTCAACGGCTGGAATGCAGGCGATGATGCCCAGCAGATGACCTGGGATGCAGAGAACTACTGCTTCGTCATCACCGGTGCCGGTGTCAACGAGAACGGCTGGAAGTTCACTACGAACAACAGTTGGGACGTGAACCTCGGCGGAACTACCGACAACCTCGTGGCCAACGGCGACAATCTGGGTGTAGTCGGTACGACCATCAAACTCTATCCGACACGTAAGGGTTCTGACAATATCTACTGCACAGTAGAGTAAGAAAAGAATATCCTCTATATTATTCAGGCGGGTCGCTTACCACAGCGATCCGCCTGATTTTCTATTTAATAATCCTTATAATCTTTGGTTGTTTCGCAAAATATGTGTACCTTTGCACTCAACATGAAGAAAATAAACTACTTGATAGAAACCTTACTGTCGAAGGGAATAGCAATATTTGCCATCTTCTTTCTGATGTCATTGGTGTCGTGCGACGATACTGACAACCAGAACAGTACACGCCCCGTGGTAATCGACGATGGAGGCGAAAAAGAAAAGGAACAGGAAGAGGAGGAAGAAGAGGAAGAGCCTGAAGAGGAAAAAGAACTGTTGGCAGGCACCTATATCGCCGAATCGGATATTCCTGACATGATCTACATCCTGCCTGCTCCACCTTCTATGGAAGATGCTGATTTTGTGGATGACCAGGTACAGTGGGAATGGGGCAAGAGCCAGCGCGAGTCCTTCCGTGGCCTGATGGCTATGACTCGTATGGGCAGGACCGTCAGCGTCATGAGCGACGCCATGGCCTGGGAACTCAGCCTCAGTACGATCAGCGATATCGGTACACCTGCCTTGTCGCGGCTTCTCTCCAACGCTTTCAGGACTGGTCAGATTGTTGCAGAAACTGCCAAGCAGAAGTTCCAGCGGCAGCGCCCCTTTGTCCAGATGGGAGAAAGCCCCTGGTATGAGGAAGACCTCAACAACACCGACAGTTCCTACCCTTCAGTCACTACTGCTGCAGGCTGGGCCGTCGCCCTGGTATTCGCCGAGATGTGGCCCCCGCTTCAGGACGATATCCTGCGCCTGGGTTTCCTGTTCGGCGAGGATCGCGTCATCAGCGGCTCCAACTACCAGAGCGATGTTTACAGCGGCTATCTCTGCGCGTCGGCAGCCATTGCCCAAGCCCATAACTACAGTGCCTTTAAGCAAGATCTCATTGACGCCCGCGAAGAATATAGGAAATTAAAGGGGCTTGCCGCTTCCTACGACCCCACCGCAGATTCTGCACAACCTATGGGTTCGAATATCCTCAACCCGCCAGTGAGCACCACCGACGAACGCTATCAGGCCGACCTGAAACGCTATGAGTACGCCAAGACATTCCGAGGCACTCCTCGTGGCGAGCAGGCCATTGCCGATGCAGATACCGATTCCGAGAATCTGTGGAAAATCTACGGGGAGGCTCTCGGCATCAGCGTTTCCCCATCCAATACGCCTGCCATCTGCAATCTGATTGAGATGATCTATCCTCAAAGCGTAAGTATTTCCCACCAACTGAAGGCCATGTATTTCCGCGCCCGTCCCTATGTAGAATTACAGGAAACAACCCCCGTCCCCTGGTTCGAAGACGACGAAAGGGCCAGCAGCAGTTATGCGTCAGGACACGCCTGTCTCTCCTGGGCATTGTCACTTTCATTGGCTGAAGTGGCACCCAGTCAGCAGAACCAACTGCTGCGCCGTGCCTATGACTTTGGCTACAACCGTCAGATCATAGGCTACCACTGGGCTACCGATATTGATGCCGGACGATTGTTGGGCTGTGTCCTTATCGCCTATCTGCATACAAAGGCCGACTACTGCAACCAGATTAAACTGGCTCATAGGGAATACAGGAAGAAAGCCGGCAAGTAGGAGGTGCAAACGATTACACCAAGAAAAAACAACAATTAAAATAACTAAGCAATATGAACAGACTTTACTCCACATTGATTTTCCTCGCCGTGAGCCTCACCAC
>JAFUAK010000095.1 GCA_017460765.1 Prevotella sp.
AAGACCATTGCCGCCAGTCATATCTTCCAGATGTTGCTGGATGCCGACGTCGACAATCTGCGTTCGCTGATGCTCGTCGATGCCGAAGTGGCTGAGTTCACTGCTGCCGAAGGTTCAAAGGTCACCAGGAAGCCCGTTAAGGATCTGGGATTGCCGTTTGGCACAACCATCGGCGGACTAGTACGCAACGGTGTGGGAATGCTCGTCAACGGTAACTCACAGATTCAGGCAGGCGACTCCGTGATGGTTTTCTGTCATGAAACCAAACTGAAAAACGTAGAGACCTTCTTCAAAAAGAATACGATATGGTAAACCTCCGTATCATCAGCAAGATCATCGGTTCGCTGCTCTTCATCGAGGCGTTCTTCATGTCGTGGTGCGCCATCATTTCATTCAGCTACGACGAAGACGACCAGATGGCATTCCTGCTATCGATGTTGCTGACCTTCGGATGCGGTGCCTTATTTATGCTATTCGGAAAGAATGCCGAAAACATATTAAGCCGTCGTGATGCCTATCTGCTCGTCACGGCAGTATGGGTGATCTTCTCGTTCTTCGGCATGTTTCCGTTCCTTACCCACGGTTGTATTCCCAATGTCACTGATGCCTTCTTTGAGTCGACGTCAGGTTTCAGCACCACTGGTGCATCGATTATCGACGATGTGGAGATATTGCCTCACGGCATCTTGTTCTGGCGCTCGCTCACACAATGGATTGGCGGCTTGGGAATCGTCTTCTTCACCATCGCCATTCTGCCATCGCTGGTGGGTGGTAGCGTGAAGGTGTTTGCTGCCGAGGCCACGGGGCCCATCAAGGCCAAGATGCACCCGCGACTATCCACCACAGCCAAATGGATCTGGAGTATCTACCTGACGCTTACCATTGCCTGCGGACTGGCATTCTGGGCTGCGGGTATGAACTGGTTTGAGGCCGTGAACTACGCTATGACTACAACGGCCACAGGCGGATTCGCCATACACAACGAGAGCACAGAGTACTTCGACTCTGCTACCATCGACTATATCTCGATCACTTTCCAGTTCCTTTCGGGCATCAATTTCACCTTATTATATATAAGTATAATCAAGATGAAACTGAAATCCCTGTTCACGAACTCAGAATTCAAACTCTATATCAGCGTCGTAGCCGGAGCCACGCTCTGGATTATGTATCTGCTGCTTACTCGTATGGACTATGACCTGGAGCATGCCTTCCGCAGCGCATTGTTCCAAGTGGTATCGTTCATGACCACCACAGGCATGTTTAACGAGGATGCGGGCACTTGGCCACACATCACCTGGGTGATACTGGGTGTCGTGATGTATCTGGGCGCCTGTGCAGGCAGCACTAGCGGTGGCTTTAAGTGCATCAGAGGTGTGATGCTGTTGAAGGTGATACGCAACAACTTCCGCCAGAGTCTGCACCCGAATGCCGTATTACCCGTCAAGATAAACGGCATCAACATACCTCAGCTGAAACTGGTGGCACTCTTTGCATTCTTCACGCTGACAATACTGATGGTCATCATAACTGCTACAATCATGATTGTGGCAGGCATAGACAACACGAACGCCATCACCATCGCCCTGAGTTGTGTGAGCAACGTAGGTCCGACGTTGGGCACGCAGATCGGCCCTGTGATGTCATGGTCAATACTACCTGATTATATCAAGTGGTTACTCTGTCCGCTGATGCTCATGGGACGTCTTGAGATTATGACGGTGCTGGTGCTGTTCACCCGCAGCTTCTGGAAGGAAAATTAACTACACACTAATATAATATTATGTATAAATTCGAACCGCTGCTTAAGCAGACACTCTGGGGAGGTGACAAGATTATCCCCTTCAAGCATCTTAACACACAGACGGAACGCGTCGGAGAAAGTTGGGAAATCTCAGGCGTGAAGGATAACGAGACGATAGTGGCCAATGGCCCCGATAAAGGCAAGAGTCTGAACCAGCTGGTATGCGAACAGAAAGCAAAACTCGTAGGCGAGGAGAACTACCAGCGCTTCGGTGATGAGTTCCCGTTGCTCGTCAAGTTTATCGACGCTCGTCAGGATCTCAGCATTCAGGTGCATCCGAATGACGAGACAGCCCGGCGCCAAGGTAAGTCTCGCGGAAAGACAGAAATGTGGTACACCTTGGAATCAGCCCCTGGCGCCCATCTTTACAATGGTCTGAAGAAGAAGATTACCCCCGAGGAATATGAACAGATGGTTGCGAACGACACCATCGTCGATGCACTGGCGCGCTACGAGGTAAAGGAGGGCGACGTGTTCTTCATCCCCGCCGGCCGTATCCACGCAATCGGCTCTGGCTGTTTCGTGGCAGAGATCCAGGAGACTTCGGATGTGACCTACCGCATCTACGACTATAAGCGCAAGGACAAAGACGGCAACTACCGCGAGCTCCACACCAAGGAGGCTGC
>JAFUAK010000096.1 GCA_017460765.1 Prevotella sp.
GAGGTGATGTATGCCTGCGGCTTTGCCAACTCGGCATCGTTCTCGACGGTGTTCAAGCGCTTCTACGGCATGTCACCACGAGACTATATGCGGGAGCATGAAGAGAGATAAAAGAGAATCGGCTGGCAGATTTGCCAGCCGATTTCCTTGTCAAAATGCAGAAGCCTTGAGGTGCAGTCCTGCCCGTTCGTCGATGCCGAACATCAGGTTCATGTTCTGCACCGCCTGTCCGACGGCACCTTTCAGCAGGTTGTCGATACAGGAAGTGACAAGCAGTTTGTTCTCAAAGGCGTCGATATGCACAAGACACTTGTTGGTGTTCACCACCTGTTTCAGGTCGAGGGCCTTGTCCACATAGTGGGTAAAGGCCGCATCCTTATAGAAGTCCTTATAGGCTGCAATCACCTCATCGGCATTGGCCTTTGTGCGGATAACCTCCGTTGCAAAGATGCCGCGGGCAAAGTCACCGCGATAGGGAATGAAGTCGATGTCTACGTCGAGACTGCCCTGTAGTTGCGTAAGCGACTGGCGAATCTCTGCCAGATGCTGGTGGGTGAACGGCTTGTAGATGCTCAGATTGTTGTTGCGCCAGGAGAAGTGGGTGGTGGCACCTGGCTTCTGACCGGCACCCGTAGACCCCGTGATAGCATTCACGGAAACATCGTATTTCAGCAGACCAAGTTTGGCGGCAGGCAGCAGGCCGAGTTGGATGGCGGTAGCAAAGCAGCCGGGATTGGCTACATGCTGCGCTTTCTGTATCTCGCCCTTGTTAATCTCTGGAAGACCATACACGTAATCGTGCTCACCTTTGATGCGGAAGTCTTGTGCCAGGTCGATAATCTTTACGTTCACAGGGATAGTGTGCTCTTTCAGGAAAGCCTCACTCTTGCCGTGACCAAAGCAGAAGAACACGACATCCACATCCTCAAAGGGCATTTGGTCGGTGAACTTCAAATCTGTCTCACCGTAAAGACCCTCGTGGATATCAGCCACAGGATTGCCTGCGTTGCTTTCTGAATTAGCGAAAACTATCTGTGCTTCGGGGTGGTTGAGCAGCAGGCGGATGAGTTCTCCGCCCGTGTAGCCTGCTGCACCTAATATTCCTATTTTAATCATCTCTTTTCGTCCTTATGAATGCCGTAGTAGACGCGTAATGGCGTACTTGAAACCTTGATGAAGCCCTTGGCCTCGTCGGCAGTCCAGCCTGTCTGTGTCTCACCGTATTCGCCGAGTTTCGACTTCGTCAGGTCGTTAGCAGAATCAATGCCGACGGTCTCGAATCCGTAGGGACGGAGTTTCAGGATGGCGGTGCCAGTGACGTTACGCTGACTGCTGGTGAGCATAGCCTCGATATCGGGCATCACAGGCTCCAGATACTGGCTCTCGTGCAGGAACATGCCGTACCAGTTGGCCACCTGATCCTTCCAGTACTGCTGCCACTTGCTCAGCGTTGACTTTTCCAACAGGCGGTGGGCCTCGATAATCAGTTTCGGAGCAGCGGCCTCAAAGCCTACACGACCTTTGATTCCGATGATGGTGTCGCCCACGTTGGCATCGCGGCCTATGGCATATGAAGCACCGATCTCCTCAATCTTTTGGATGGCTTTCACGCGGTCGTCGAATTTCTCGCCGTTCACACCTACGATTTCGCCCTTCTCGAACTCAATCTTCAGAAGCGATTCCTGTTCCTTCGCTGTGACGTGCTTCAGATAAGCATCCTCAGGCAGCCCCTGTGTCGGGTCAAGCAGTTCACCGCCACAGATGCTGGTACCCCAGATACCAACGTTATAGGAATATTTCAGTTTGGTGAAATCTGCGAAGAATCCATGTTCGTTCAAGAAGTCAACCTCCTCCTTACGAGTCAGTTTCTTATCGCGTGTCAGTGTGATGATCTCCACGCCAGGTGCCATCACGAGGAAGGTCATGTCGAAGCGAATCTGGTCGTTGCCGGCTCCAGTCGAACCGTGGGCGATAGCGTCGGCACCGATCTCCTTGGCATAGCGGGCGATGGCGATAGCCTGGAAAATACGCTCACTGCTCACGGAGATGGGGTAACAGTTGTTACGGAGTACGTTGCCGAAGATCATGTACTTCAGCGACTTCTCGTAGTATTCGTGGGTCACGTCGAGGGTGACATACTGAACTGCACCCAATTTATAGGCGTTTTCCTCGTTTTTCTTCAACTGCTCTTCGCTGAAACCGCCTGTATTGGCGCAGGCTGCATACACGTCCCAGCCATCCTGGGTTAACTTCATCACGGTGTAGGAGGTGTCGAGGCCCCCTGAAAATGCGACTACAACTTTCTTGTTTGCCATATTGCTATTTTTTTATTGTTCTTCTAATTCTTGTAAATGACGGATTCTGGAGAGTACATCCTCAGGTAGTTTTGCGGGCAGATGTTCTGTTGGGTCATAAAGCATGGCCGTACAGATGCAGTACTTGCGGCCTGTACGATGCAGCACGTCCACATTCACGCAGCCCTCACAACCCTTCCAGAAAGCCTCGTCGTCGGTAAGGTCGGCGAAGGTGACGGGCTGGTAGCCCAGGGCTGTATTCATGGCCATCACCGCAGCACCACTAGTTAAGGAGAATATTTTTGCGTGTGGCCAGCGGGTGCGCGCCAGGGTGAAAGTCATGTCTTTGATGCGCTTGGCTACGTGCTGTCCTCGGAAGTCAGGATGTACGATTAGTCCGGAGGTGGTTACGTATTGTTGATTCTCCCACGTCTCGATATAACTGAAGCCTGCGAAGCGCCCGTCCTTTGTCAGCGCAATCACAGCCTTTGCTTCCAGCATTTTCTTGGTCAGATACTCATGTGTCCTTTTGGCAATACCAGTTCCGCGAACCTTTGCAGCCTCTGCAATCGTGTCCAGAATCGTATCAACGTATTTCTCGTGCTCTGGACCGGCTACCAGTACTTCAATCTCTGTTTCTTGTTCCATTATCTGTAAACCGTAAACTTTAAATTACTTCATGTTTGGTACTATGTCGCTTAAAGCGTCAACAACATCCTGATGCCTGATGCCTTCCTTAATAACGATGAAAATAGTATCATCGCCCGCAATGGTTCCAAGTATCTCGGGCACATCGCTGTTGTCGATATTCCATGCGATGCTACTGGCATAGCCTGGCCGCGTCTTGATGATGCCGATATTTCCGGAGAAGTTGATGCTGATAAATCCTGGCACTTTCATCATCTCGCGAATGCTGTTGGGCGAACTGACACGCTTGTACATCGTTTCGTTGGGCAACACATACACGTAGTTGCCACTCATGGAGGCTGCCTTGGCTACCTTCAGTTGTTTTAGGTCTCGGCTTAAGGTGGCCTGGGTCAACTTAAACCCCTCCTTCTGAAGGGCGTTCAGTAGTTCGTCCTGACTTCCCAGTTGCTGGCTCGAAATGATGAGTCTCAGCGCTTCTAATCGGTTGTTCTTGACTTTCATGCGGTATATTTATTCAAAATGCGGGTGCAAAATTACATATTATTTTGCACCCAACCAAATATTTCTGCATATTTTTGCAAAATTACTTGCTCATGTCAAAGCCAATACGCACGCCGTCGTAGTTCTTGCTCAGTTCGCCGATACCCTGCAAGTCCTTGTTACCACTAAGAGCAGACATCGTCTGAAGCAGCGTCAATAGTTTGTTGGCCTCGAATAAGATTGATATACCGCTGATCTCACGCTTTGTATAGCAGTTTACGCTGAGAAGCATACCTTTCAGGGTAATCTTCTGATTGGCTTCATCAAACGTGTAGTTGCCGCTGAATGGCGTGCCGACAATTTTCGAAGTGAACGTACCGTCTTCCTTAAATATAATATAGGTATTGCTGGCTGAAATACCTACTTGCTGGTAATAGGGCAGTAAC
>JAFUAK010000012.1 GCA_017460765.1 Prevotella sp.
AGTGGTAAGGACTTGATGCACCACATCGGTATGATTATCCGTTCAGCCTTCTCCGGCCCTAACGAGGAATATCCACGTGACTATGCCCGCGACTATTTCCTCTATCTCTGGTGCGGCAAGGACTCTCCCCTCTTCGATAAGTCTAAGATGGCCACTTTCGAGCGGTATTTCCTCAAGGACAAGGAAACCTACAAGGAGGAAAAGGGCAACTACTTCAAACTGCGCGACTCAGAAGAAATCTGCGATCATATCCTTGATGCCTTCGGTGTGAAGGGCGAGAACCGCCATATCATCAATGGCCATGTCCCCGTCCATGCTTCCAAGGGCGAAAATCCCATCAAGGCAGGCGGACGGCTCATGGTAATCGATGGCGGATTCTCTGAAGCCTATCATCATGAGACAGGTATCGCCGGATACACACTCGTCTACCACTCCCGTGGTTTCCAGTTGGTACAGCACGAACCGTTCACCTCGCAGCAGGACGCCATCGTTCGCGAGATCGACATCAAGTCAACCACACAGATTGTCGAGATGTCCTCCCATCGGATGCTTGTAGCAGACACAGACAAGGGCGAGGAACTCAGAGCCCAGGTGGCAGACCTCAAGGCGTTGCTCTATGCCTATCGTCTGGGAATCATCAAGGAAAAAAGTAAGTAATCAAGTCAGTATCCGAATGAGGAAAGCCTTCGTCTGTTTATTGGCATTGTTTTCAATGACACTGTCTGCAGAGAACAGAATCTACGACTCTCAGGTAAAATCCCTGCAGGCCGTAGTGAATCAGGACTGGCTCTCTCCACCCGTCATGCGGCTTTATGGCAACGATCTCCTGCACGTCGGCTTCGACGAATTGTCACACGACTACCACAGATATGTCTACAGGCTTGAGCACTGCGAGGCAGACTGGGCCGTATCGCAGGAAATCTTCGAGAGCGACTGGCTGGAAGGTTTCAACGATATCGTGATTGAGGACTTCGAGCGCTCCATCAACACCACTGTAGCCTACACCCACTACCAACTGACCATCCCCAATGAACAGTGCCGTCTGAAAATGAGCGGCAACTACCGCTTGCGTATCATCGACGAAGATGAGAGTCAGGATATCCTCTCTGTGGAGTTCATGGTGACAGAACAGGCTGCCATCCTCTCGACAGCCATATCTACCAACACGGACATTGACACGAACAAATGCCACCAGCAAGTGACGTTCGGCCTGAAATACGGCAACCTCACCGTAACAGATCCACAGGAACAACTGCAGACGGTAGTGATGCAGAACGGACGTGAAGACAACTGGCGCTGGAACACCAGACCAACGTCTTTCAGTCAGAACGGTCTTGAGTGGAAGCACTGTAAGGACCTCATCTTTGATGGTGGTAATGAGTACCGCAAGTTCGAAGTACTCGATCCCTCCCACCCCACGATGGGCATCGACCGTATCACTTGGGATGGTGAATACTTCCAGGCCTATCCCTTCATCAGCGAACCGCGTCCGAACTACCTCTACGATGAGGATGCCAACGGCAGTTTCTATATCCGTAACAGCGACAATATCGAGAACGACTTCACCAGCGACTATGTCTGGGTGAACTACAGACTCAAGTCGCCCTATCCTCCCCAAGGCACAATCGTCATCGACGGCAGATGGACGACAGAGCACCCGGATACCTACGTCATGACTTACGATGAGGACAGTCAGTTCTATACTGCCAGCATCTTGCAGAAACAAGGCTATTATTCCTACCAGTATCTGATGATTACAGACGATGACACCTCACACCCCCTACCTTCAGAAGGCAACTTCTATGAGACCGAGAACCGTTATCAGGTACTTGTCTATTATAAAGGTACGGGAGAGCGTACTTGGCGGCTGGTAGCCTATAGCCAACTGGAAATCCGCTAATCAATCGTTAATCACCAATTACCTTTTTCATACCGTGTCTGCTGCGATAATGTTCTGGTGTCATTTTCGTCTGATGATAGAACATGGCAATGAAATAGTTAGGCGTCACGAATCCACAGGCATCAGCAATTTCCCCGATGCTCTTGTCTGTAGTCTCAAGCATTCCCGAGGCTTTCATCAGCATCATCATGCGGGCTAACGACCTGGGACTCTTATAGATATTCGCCGTTATCAACTGATAGAACTTCTGCACGTTCATCCCCACTTCACTGCTCAGTTCTCGCATCGTCATCTTCGATGCATCCTTGGAGAGCAAAACGGGCATCATCTTGATCATCGTATCCATGAACTCAGGGGCGAGTTCGTTCTGGGGATCACCACCGAAGCCATAGATCTCCTCTGGTACAGGCTCCAGCAATTCCCCGCCTCGCTGAGTACAGCGCTCGGCATAGTTCTTGATGCGCTTGATAAGATTCTGTTCCTGACTATTGCGGATTGCACGCATATTGGCATTCCGCAGATAATAATAGGCATTGATCATCAAGAGCAGCAGGAGGATAGAGCCCAGGAGTACGAACATACCCGTCGTGCGCCACCAGGGCTCATTGATGTTGATAATCCACTCATAGGGAACAGTGTCCCACTTGTCAGGCAGCATGGAGGTCTGTACCTCGATGGAATATGAGCCGGGCTTCAGAGCCACCAAGGGCAGGTGAAGTTGTCCCTTACTATCCACAAGACCACCGGAGTTGTAACGTGTCAGCACATTCCAGGTATCATCCAGTCCATTGATACGTACACGATAATAAGTCTGCTGCGGACGGAAATAGTTCAAGCCTGAGAAGGTAAGCGACACAGAGTTCTGGTCGTAGTTGAGGTCGATTTCCTTCGTTCTCGTCAGGGCCTTTTCCAGAATCACGTTGCCATCCAGTTCCTGTCCCGTCCTGATGTTGTTGCCATTCACCATCAGTCTGATAAGTTTCGGATAGATCTCATAAGCAACGCCTTCAGAGATGGTTACCATCTTGTCGGGATTGAACTCGATGACGTGGTCGAGCATCTGGAGGGCGATCGTACCGTCAGCCAGTCGCATGGCCCTGCCGTTGACGAACGACTCACTGGGGATGTTGTCCCATTCGTTATAACTGTTGATATAGCGGAGTTTCCCGTTGTCAAACAGCAGACAACTGATACCGAAACTCGTACCCACCCAGATATTGTGGAAACCGTCTTCGATGATGGTGTGGATAACGTTGTTCAACAGACCGTCCTTGCGGGTGATGATCTGTGGTAACTTATCACTGGAACTCTTATACAACTGCAGTCCGGATGACGTGCCTACCCAGTCCCAGCCTCTGGAATCACGAAACACGCAGTTCACGTTCCTGTTCCGATACCGATATCGTGGCTTCACCACCTTGTCCATCATCGTTGCCAGTTCCACTGCCCTGCGGTCGCTCCAGGGATGCACCTTGAATGGCGAGGCCAGCGGGCGGGAGTAAAGCAGACCGCGCTTCTCGGTACCGATCCACATACCGCCTTGTTTGTCGAAGGCCATCGCATTGATATCCGTCAGCAGCATGTCACCTGTTGCCATCGGCAACTTTTCCACATGCTCAGTCTCGTTTGTCGAGCGATCGTACGTCCAGTAGCCGTATTCCGACGGGATGTAGAGTATGCTGTCCTCTACGGCAAAATTATTCAGATGGTATGGCACCTGAAGAATAGTCTTCCACTCCCATTCTCCCACCTCGGCACTCATCACAATTGCCTCTTTGGCACCGTTTCTGATCTGGAAGACGGTATAATCATCGTTATATAGCACCGACGAATGATTGTAGCGCGAAGCCTTTGACCGGTCGTATGCATTGCTTTCACGAATCTTCCTGCCGGTCTGGATATCAAGCACTTCCATCAGGCCGTCTTCATAGAAGAGCAAGAGATATTTCTGCTGGCATACATCCATATCCTGCAACTGATGACGCTTTCTGGTCTCATAACAGCGCTTCGACTCGACGCTGAAAAGCCCCTTCTCCGTCAGGAGCCATACTACGTTCTGCCGGTCCACGAACAAGTCCTGCACCGTTCCGTCGATGCCGAACTCGTCGAGCACGTCTTCGATGGAGTCAGCGAAACGCTCCGTAGTCAGGTTGACGCATGTGATGGTGTGCGTATTCTTCAGCCAGAGGTGGTGATACCTGTCGAAATAGAGATGGTAGTTGCCCGAATAATTGGATAGCGGATAGATGTTCTCCGTACTGGGATCAATATAGGTGAACGACTGTCCGTCGAAGAAGTTGATCTGCCCCATCGTGGTGATGACGAGCCTGCCCGTCTTCGTACAGTGGATGGTCTGCGCACTGTTGTCTGCCAGTCCGTTGGCAGCATTATAGACGTAGAAACGGTTATCCCTTGCCGATACCGGGAGTGCCGATGCCAGCAGGAATCCCACGAGGAGAGAAGCCCATATTCTGTTCAAACGCATAAGAATGATTGTTGTCGTTGCAAAGATAGACAAAATAATCGGTATAACCAAATTTTTCCCGAAAAAACCGCTAACTCCGTTGGACGAGTTGCACCAGTTCATCAAAAAGAAATGGCAGTACATGGCTCTACAGCCCGTCAAAATCGCAGATATGTTCAGCGAAGTGAGCAATCTTATTTTGTATCTTTACAGGCCGAAATCATATCGACGACGGCTTTTATCGTGAACGAAACTTGTATTACCAAGGGTACGGATATGGAACTGGGCCGAAGGTGGGTTCATATGGGTTATAAGAAGAAAACAACTTGTTTTGGTATCAATAAGGTAGGGTTAATGAACCGAAAAGACCATCTTAACAACACCAAAACAACTTGTTTTGGTATTGGTGTATGTAGTGTAACTTTGATAAAAAGATACACCTTAACTAATAGGCTGTCAATAAGACAATTAGAAAGAATAGTGCAACTTTATTAAAAAATCATCAAAAAGAATTGCAGCACATATAACATCTGTGGATTCCTCCCCGCCAGCCGTCGCATCGCTGGAGGGCATATCCTCTACGACTTCTGCGACGGTGTGAAAGCTGTCTGGCAGAAAGGCTTCAAACCGTAATGAATGGGTGAACCGTCGCCAAAGATGTTTGAGAGGTCGTGATGCTCTGTCAAATAGACGGCATGTCGCCCATTGGCAGTTACGGAACGGGCGGGATGGTCACTGCGTAATGAGCCTGGCCACTGTCGGAACAACTCTGCCACAGCCCCCATTGTCTGTGTCGGCGTGGTGCGCTTATCATAGGGTGGCCAGTTGTCGCGGATGGTCTGCCAGTCGTCTTTTGCTCACTTCGGGATGAACGCCCACCTCTGGGTCAAGATTCTTCCATGATTGCGTGGGCATCATGATGGTTCCCTCGCTTCTAACAGTTTCCAATAGTGCCTCTATCACCGTCGGTGCACCACCACAGACGTAACCCATGCTACTAAGCGAAGTATGCACCATCACCGTCATTCCTGGCTGCATTCCCAATTCGCGGGAATGCAGCTAACAGGTCTTGTTTTAATTGCGGTGCAAAGGTACGGCGATTCCGCTGACCGTGCAATACTGATTTATAACCATTCTTCGCCTCTCGCCTCATGGGGGAGTCTCCATAATTCGTTTTTAAACGTGTACAATTCGACACGTTTAAAAATGAAGATGCAGATGTGACTAAATAATGCTTTGTCCTAACCGAAAGGCCTGTTCCAAGGCATCCGTTGCCTGGATGTCGCCGATGTCTTTCACGCCCCTGACCAGCAGTATACCGGCATCCTCCAGATGGAAGAATTTGAGGGCGAGGCGATACTGCGTCTTGATGGCGTCAAACAATTCGGGCAGGGTGGCGGCACCGACCAACAGCAAGGCAAGGCGCTGGATGGGGAACGAGTTGCGAAGGGGCGTATGCAGCCGGTCTATCACTGCTTTCAGTTGGGCGCTGAGGCCGTAGAAATAGACGGGCGAAGCAATGACGAGAACGTCCGTATGATGCAGTTTCCGATATATCTCCGCCATGTCATCTTTCTGGAAACAGGCATGGTCTGCCCGCCCGAAACAGGAATTGCAGCCGATGCAGGGACAGACTCTGTAGTCGGCCACGGAGACAATCTCAACATCGTGATGCTCCCGAGCCCCCTTTGCAAATGCCCGTGCCAACAAATCGGTATTCCCGCCTCGGCGCACGCTGCCTACCAAAATTAAAATCCTGCTCATATCATCCGTATTTTGAGTTTTATTTTGTACCTTTGCACCCGAAAAGTGCGGTGCAAAGGTACAACAATTTCCTGAACTGCGCAATACTGATTTATACTGATTATGGATGTACTGAGACGAGAATTACAGGAAGTTTTCCATCGGCATGAGTTCCGCTTGTCGGCTTTGAGCGAGGCGGATATTGAGGCATGCCGACAGTTTAGCGGTATCAATCCTCACACCGTCAACACCCACCGCCAGAATCTCCTCCAAAAACTGAGCGTCACCAACTCGATGGAAGCCGTACAGACGGCAACGGCGATGATGCTGTTATGAAGAAAAATACCTCTGAAGTAGAATGAAGAAACTCTGCCGTTACATATCTGAATACATGGGAGTGCTGGTGCTTGACGCAGCACTGCTGGAACTGGCATTCCCAAGCGGTCCCGGACAGATACGCCCCACGGTCATCAACTATCTGCTTGGGGTGGTGATGTTCGGCATGGGACTGACGCTGAACTTCCAGGACTTCAAGATCGTGTTCAGCCGTCCGAAGGATGTCATCATCGGCTGCCTGGCACAGTTCACCATTATGCCGCTGTTGGCTTGGGGACTGGCCCGGCTGTTCGGGCTCGACGAGGCACTGGCTCTTGGCGTGGTGCTCGTGGGCTGCTGTCCCGGCGGTACTGCATCCAACGTGATAACCTATCTGGCGAAAGGCGACTTGGCACTCTC
>JAFUAK010000097.1 GCA_017460765.1 Prevotella sp.
CGGCGAGAGGATCAGTTCGTTGGTACGGGTGTCGAGCACCTCGACATCACTGAACTTATGATACACCTCGATGCGCTGACCTGTGCCCGTGAAGAAACTCTGATGCACGGAGTTCACAGCCATCGCCACATAGTCACCCGCTGGGTGCCAGTAACTGTACGATCCTGCCGCCTTCGTGGAGTCGGTCTTGGTTTCCACCCATGTCTGTTGGCCGTCTTTCTGAATCATCGTACCACCGCCCTCACCGCGCATCTGCAAAGTGATGCGGTTGGGGTTCGTGCGGTTCGCCGTATGGCAGTTGAAGCAGCGTCCCGGCACGACGGTCTCCATCAGGATGGCATATTCGTCGAAAGTGCGGAGGTCGCGCTGATAGATCCCGATGTCACCACCCACCTCATAGCCGGGCTTGATGCGCCGATAGGTCAGTCCCCACTCGTCGAGACGGTCGTTGCTCACGTTAATCGTAAAATCCTTATATTGCTTCCACTGGCCGTCCTTCTCCACACAGACCG
This sequence comes from Prevotella sp., assembly GCA_017460765.1. Taxonomy (GTDB): domain Bacteria; phylum Bacteroidota; class Bacteroidia; order Bacteroidales; family Bacteroidaceae; genus Prevotella. The sequence goes on from JAFUAK010000097.1 coordinate 513, forward strand.
TCACCGTCAGTGTGCCGCCCTGATTCTGAGCCGTCAACTGCTGCCAGTCGTCGATATCGAAATCAGCCCACGCACCGTCGGTATGGATTTCTCCGCCCTTCGAGCCTCTGACGGTCACATCCATAGCATCAATATTCTCATCGGAGAAGTTGAAGTTCAGCGGCGCGATATCCGCAGGAATCGTCACCCCGATATAGTCGGGATAGATCTCCGGCTGCTGATCAATCTTAGTCGGATTCTCTGGTAGCCTACTGCAACCTAAAAATCCCAGGATAGCCAAAATACCTATGATTGAAAAGATTCTCCTCATTTTCCCTTCCTTTCCATCATTCGCTGCACATACTTTGCATAGTTCGAGCCAGGTGCATTGCCTCTCAACTGGATACAGCGCATGGCATCCTGATAGCCGATCGGCATCTGACGGTAGCCACCGTACTGCTGCACCAGCCCCATATACTGCTGGAAGCCCTGCATATTCCCTTTCAGGAGCATCTGCGCCATGAAATAGTCGAGTGCCATTCGGTTCACCTCCTGCCTCCCGTCTCCTGACTCCAGACTCCTCATAACCAGCAGCCCCAACATCTTGTCCATCTCCTCATAACTATAGAGGAAGTTCTCCTTATATCGCAGTCGACGCAACTTGCCATACACGGGATGAGCGTTGATCTGCGCCTCGTTGCCCAGCAGTGCCTCGGCCTCCTCGGCCCATGTTCGATAGAAGAGCGATTTCTTCAACAAATTGAGTTGTTTGGCAGCCGTCTGGTAGTGACCATTCACAATCATACACTCAGCGATGCGCTTCGTGCAGCGTCCGCTCTTCCGACCGTTCAGGATCGACTCCTGAGTGTCGAACATATAGCGCTGCGCCGAGTTCACCATGCCCAGTCGCCAGAAAGCCTCCGCCGAAGGCAGCATCGAGGTCAGGTCTCGTACGCGGGGCATGATCAGCGCGTCCTCACCACTCTGGTAGAAGTCGAACATACGGTCGGCCAGCAATCGTTTCTGCGACAGGGCGAGGTTTACGCAGTTCGACCAGAAGGGTGTCCTCACCTGATGGTCACGCGCCCGCTTCACGATCTCGTCCCAACGTTCGTTTCTCACCAGATAGTCCTGGCGGATCAGTTCATACATATCCTTGTCGTAGCCGCTCCATTGTGGATAGTGGAGCGGGATGCGGTAATAGTTCAGTCCCGTCATTGCCATCTGCAGGGGCCACTGGGGCAGCAGCCAGGCATAGACCATCAACTGCACGGCCAACAGCCAACCCGCCGACCACAAGTGCTTCCAACCAAGTTGTAAGGCCCGGACAATCACATATACCCATACCATCGGCCCAATGAGCCAATAGGCAATGGGGATGATAAGGATGTCGAGCCACCAGAGTTTTCTCGGCAGACGGACACAAGCCAGCGCCAACGCCAGCACCAGCGCAACGGGCAGCGACAGCAGCACATTGATATCACCCATCAGCCACCACACCAATGCCACAGGCACCAGACTCAGACACAGGGGGACTGTCCCCTGTGTCAACAGCCGCAAGGTCAGCCGCTGCAACGTCACAAACAGCAGCGCCAATAATAGCGCCCCCAGCCATTCCACATAAAAGAACTGCACGATAAACTCCCCGAGCCAGTCAGCCAAGCCACCCGGCAGGCTTACCCGCTCCCAGAAATAATCACCCGTCCACAGGAACAACTGATACTGCTCCTGATACGACAGCGCATGGGGATAGACCACATACCAGAACAGGAAAACGCCGATGCCCAACAGCATCGACACGCCCCAATCCAGGTATCGTCCAATTCTTTTCGTCATAAGCGCTGCAAAATTACAACATTATTCCGAAAGCACCAAATAATAGCCAGAAAAACCGCCCTGCAGCGGGGGCTGCAGGGCGGTTGGAAAGTATAAGGGGAAAATTACTTCGCCTTGAACTGCCAGAAGGAAGCCTCGCCCCATCCACCGAGGGCACCGAAGTCGCCACCGTCGGGATATACGAGAGTCATCTTGGTACCTGTCAGGTAAACCACCTCGAAGGTTGTCGGCATGTTGCCGCCAGAGTTGATCTCATACGGCCACAGGATGGTACCGGCTGTCGTGTTCAGGTTAGCCACCTTCCACTCGTTAGCAACGCTCTCATCAATTGTGAACGAGCCGCTGTTGATAACAGAGCCGTCACCTGCATGACGCGTGATAACACCGTCAGGAGTCAGCGTGAAGTATGCATCCATGCTTTCATCACCGTGAGCATTGCCGTCGTTGGTGTGGTTCAACTGTGTCATGAACTCTTCTTCACTGGTGACACCCCACCATTTACCATTACCATTAATACCTACGTCAGAACCTGCGCCACCGCAGTAGCCCATGTTACCCCAAACGACACCGTCGGGAGCCTCAGTATTCCAGGTCCAGTCCTTACCCTTATCATAGCCATAGGCAAAACCAAGGATATCGCTGTCGCTATAGAAGTGCCAGAATGTAGCCTCACCCCAGCCACCGAGTGAACCGAAGTCACCACCGTCGGGATATACGAGGGTCATCTTATCCGATGTCAGATAGCAGATCTCATAGCGGCCAGGAATATTGGCACCTGAGTTGATCTCATACGGCCACAGGATAGCCTTTGTTACAAGGTCACCGACCTTCCACTCACCATTAGGATCATAGCCCTCAACAGTGTAGGCATCATTACGAATGGCGTTACCACTGGCATCGTATGCAGTCAGGATACCATCCTCAGTGAATACCATATAGGCATCAACATCACCGTCACCCTGGTTGACACCATCGGTAGAGTGCTGCAACTGATTATTGAAACCTGCACCATCTTCGGGAGAGTCATTGCATGTAACACCCCACCACTGGCCATTACCAGAGATACCTACATCAGCACCTGCGCCACCGCAGTAACCCATGTTACCCCAGAGGACACCTGTGATAGAGGGATCCCACTTCCAGGTCTTCTTGCCATAGTCATTAGAAGCGAGCAGACGGATCTCGGGCTTCAACTCACCAGCGACCTCAACGGTAAAGTCCTGAGAAGCCACCACTTCCTGACCATCAGCATTGATGAAACGGAAATAAACGGTCTGGTTAGGATCAGAACCACGAGCGGGAACGAAGTTAAAGACACCAGAGGCGGAACCGCTGGCGAGTTTGAACTCAGAGCCGTCGGGCTTCAAGTAGTAGATAAACACACTCGATGCCTTGGGCACACTGTACTTAATCCAGTTACCGTCAGCCTTTGCCTCTGTGCAGGCCTCATCAGCATACTGGGAGAATGTTGCACCGCTGAGCAGTTCACTTGCGCTGAAGTTGTCCACGTCCATGTCCTTGCTATCCTTGATAGGATCACAAGCCGTGAGCATGCCCAGTGCTACTGCGAACAATAATATTGATTTTTTCATATTCTCTTATTCTCTAAATTCTAAATTCTTACTTCTATATCAATTATACACAGGAGTACCGGACATGCTCCATGATGTGCCATCATACCAGCCCTTATTCTGCTTCAGAATCGTATCATCATTGATCAGGCTGATCTGAGAATTAGGCTTCGGCAGGAAACCGTCGGTATCAGCATAACGCTGTGCCCAACTGCTACCGCCTACACCCTGTCCGTGGTGCATCTCTGTCCAGTGGCCAGTATAGTTCACGCGAGAACCATCCTGCTTCTGCAGGGCAACGGCAGCCTCACAAGAAGCACCACCATCCTTACCCGACCAGCGGCGCAGGTCGTTGAAGCGGAGACCCTCACCAGCCAACTCGAAGCGACGCTCGTTCTTGATGTTCTGCCAAGAATAGGTCGTTGCGGGCAGACCGGCACGTTGACGTACCTTATTCATCTGAGTATCCGTACCTGTCAACTCAGAGTGCATCAGCATCACGTCAGCCAGACGGAGCAGTACGATGTCTGAGAAGTGGTCACCCTGCATAGAGTTACCGTTGGTATTAGGAGATGTAGTGTTCGCAGCGCGGTATGCTCCCCACCATGTGTATGCAGTATTGTGGTCAGACCAAGTAGACTGAGGACATGTTACAACAATCCACTTCTTGTTGTAGTAACCTGCATCCTCAGAGCATGAAGTCGTAAACACGAACTTCTCGCATTCTGCCTGGGCATCGAGGATAGTTGCTTTCTTACGAGGATCGCTGTCGCTCCATTCGTCCCAAAGAGTGGCATTGATAGTACCCTGACCCCAACCCTGTCCGAACGGATAGGTATTCAAGTCACCATTAGCGGTACCAGCGCCGTCGTCATCGCAACGGAGACCAGTATAAAGTTCAACCTGATTCACGAAGCCCATGCCGATAGTACCATTCCATGAACCAGAGTTCATATACTGCACCTGGAACATTTCCTCAGAGTTGCCGTTACCAGCCCAAACCTTACCTGCATCCTTCAGGTCAGCCACGAAAGCATAGTCCTGAATGGTCAGTTCGTTGGTGTACTGCCAGAGCAGACGGAAGTCCTCTACGAGGCTGTAGCCGCCATTATTGATAGCATCCTCCAAGAAAGCAACTACCTGAGACTTGCTCAGAGAAGCACCGGCACCTTCCTGCTCACCCTCATCGAATGCGAAAGAAACGTCAGCCAGATTGGCTGTAGCCAATTCACCAGCCTTCTTATAGAAGCCCTCATAGAACATGTAGGCACGAGCCAGCATACCCTCGGCAGCGCCCTTCGTAGCATGACCGTCGCCACGGGTGGTAGCACCGTGAGTCATCAGGTTGGCAGCGCTGGTGAAGTCAGCCAAGATATGCGGGAAGATCACATCCTCTGCACTCAACTGCGGGCAGGGATCGGGAGCAGCGGCAGCCCAGTAAGCGGGGATATCGCCGAAGAACTGTACACCCCAGAGGTAGAACAGACCACGCATGAAATAAGCCTCACCCAGCATCTGGTTGCGGGCCGTTTCCTGACCAGTCCAGTCGAATGCGTCCACAGCACTGATGATAGCACTGGCACGGGCAATACCTACATAGATATTCTTCCAAGCATCGTAATAGAGGTCTTCCTTGCTTGACAGCAGATGACCTACGGCATGAGACTCCACGTCACCAGTACCACCGGCACCGTTGGCATCGTCAGACATAATGTAGTTCACAAACCAGGGGGTCTCCAGCGGGGCTGTACTCATCTGGTTCATCACGCCATACAGGGCAGCAAGTTCCTTGTTCAGGTCGTTAGCCGAAGCAGGGTAGTTGCTCGTATTGGCTTCAGTATAGTTTTCGGAATCGAGGAAGTCCTCGCAGGATGTCAGACCTACGGTGAAGAGAGCCGCGATTGCCATTAAATATATCTTTTTCATACTTTCTTATCTCTTAATTCTTAATTCTTAACTCTTAATTTAGAATTTAATGCTTGCACCAACGATGAAGGTACGTGCCGTAGGATAGAGACCTACGTCGATACCGCGTGCCCAAGAATCCTTACCACCGGATGAACCAACTTCAGGATCAACACCTGTGTAACCAGTGAAGGTGTAGAGGTTCTGAGCCTGAACATAGAGGCGCAACTGGCTGAACGGAGAGTTCTTCCAAACATTGCGGAAGTCGTAACCCAGCGTAACGTTCTGGATCTTGAAGTAGTCAGCATCCTGCATATAGCGGGTAGAAACCCACTGCTCGTTGATAGAACCAACGGCCAGACGAGGATACTTGTTGCTCGTGCCCTCACCATGCCAGCGGTCGAAATCGTCAACCGTATAACTGTTATACTGGTTAGCCAGCAGAGCGGTGCGGTAGCACTGCATCACCTGCATACCGAAAGCACCTGAACCGGTGATACCGAAGTCGAAGCCCTTCCACTCGCAGCCGAGGCTGACACCGAGGGTCACATCGGGATGAGGATTACCAATCTCGTGGCGGTCCTCAGAGAGAGAAATCTGACCATCTTTATTCCAGTCGTCCCAGATCAGGTCACCAGGCTGTGCGCCTGGAAGAACGGCCTTGCCAGAGGCGACAGCAGCGTCGATCTCAGCCTGGTTCTGCCATACACCGCTGTAAGACATACCAGTGAAGTAGCCGATGGGGTGACCCACCTCTACGCGAGATACATATGAAGAGTTCTCGAAGAGGGCCTTGGTCTGACCGTCGATGTAGCCAGTGCTGTTGGCCAGACGGGTTACCTCGTTCTTATTGGTGGCCACGTTCACGTTGGCATGGTAAGAGAAGTCGCTGCCAATCTGGTCGCGCCAAGAGAGAGCAACCTCAAGACCGGTGTTCTCCACGTCACCAGCATTCACGTATGCAGGTTCCTCATAACCAAGTACCACATTCATCGGGGCCTGTACCAACCAGTCCTTCGTGGTCTTCTTATACCAGTCTAAGTTCAGACCGAGTTTGCCGCTGATGAAGCGAGCATCGATACCGATGTTAATCTGCTCAGAAGTTTCCCAAGTCACGTCAGGATTAGGAACGTTCTTTGCGTATGCACCTGTGGTGTAGACATTATCGGTTACAGTCTGGATCATGTCGCTCGAGAACTTGTAGCCATAGTCGGGATAGTCTGAGGGCGAGAAGCCGATATTAGAAAGGTAGTAGAAGTTACCGATGTTACAGTTACCGTTCTGTCCCCAAGATGCACGGAGTTTCAGGAAGTCCATCCAACTGCGTGTGCTCTCCATGAATTTCTCATTGGTGATGACCCAACCAGCAGAGAATGAGGGGAAGTAACCCCAGCGATTGCCACGGGCGAAGTTATTAGAACCGTCGGCACGGATGATGGCCGTTGCCATGTACTTCTCATCGTAGTTCCAGTTAGCACGAGCAAAGAATGAAGCGATGCTGCCCTGAGTCGGGGTGTCCCAACCACCAGAACCAGAATGGAATGCGTAGTCGTAGTTGGCGATGGTGTTATAGTTCCATCCCTTCAATACCAGCGAGTTGAGGTTTTCCTCAGTCACAGTAGCAGAGACATTCAGACCTGTGCTCCAGTCGCTACGCTCCAGAGACTGACCGATAAGGACATCAATCGTGTGCTTGCCGAGTTTCGGCAGGATATACGACAGCGTGTTCTCAATCGTAAAACTTGAACTCTGTGAGTTGTTCTGGCTAACAGTGTAGTTGGCACCGGCACTCGTAGAACTTGCTGAGAAGGGGTAGCCCACATTGCGATAGTTGCTGGCACTATAACCTGTATTGAACTGTCCACGATAGCGGAGGTTCTTGATCGGCTCGATGATCCAGTAGAAAGTTGCGCCCACACCGAAATCACGGCTCTTGTTCAGTGAACTGTAACCGCCATTGAGGAAGTGGTTCAGCGGGTTGTTATAGATCATCGTGCTATAGCCTGCACCGTTATCTCTATAAGAGGTCAGGTTGCCGTTGGCATCATAAGGCTCCACCAGCGGAGAAGCGATGTAAGCGGCCTGCATCACGTTCCAATAACCGTTCGACTCAGCAAGGTCATGGCTCTTGTGATACCAGTAAGACACGTTCTCACCGATAGTCAGCAGGTCGTGCTCCTCACCCAACAGGTCCTTGCCTTTCAGCACGACATGCTCGGAGTTGATACGGCCACCGTAACGATTGTAAGAAGAAGCGTTGTCGCCACCCATGATACCTTCGTTAGAACTGTAGTTCAGTGACATAGAGAACTTAGAGCGGTCTGTACCACCATTCAGCGTCACAGCGTGGCTGAACTGGAGGGCGTTCTTGTTCTCATACTCCTTGAACCAGTCAGTGCCTTCCCAGCCCTGATTCACCTTGTCAAGGATAGCCTGGGGAACGAGGCTTGACCAGTTGGTAGCAGTTCCGTAAGTATTGAAGTTGGTCTCGTTGATAATCTGCATGTACTGCTCAGCATTCACCATGCCAGGCACCTTGTAGGCATTTGACCAGCCTACGAAGCCGTCGTACTGCACAGACAACTTACCAGACTTACCCTGCTTGGTGGTCACCAAGATCACACCGTTAGCAGCACGTGCACCGTAGATGGCTGCAGAGGCAGCGTCCTTCAGCACGTCGATGCTCTCGATATCGTTCGGGTTCAGACCGTTCAGACCATCGTCAGCAGTACCAGAGTTGATACCGTCGATGATCAGCAGCGGTGAAGAGTTACCGATGGTACCGACACCACGGATGTTCACCTTGAAGCCCTTACCAGGCTGAGAAGAACTCTGCGTGATGTTCACACCAGGGGTAGAAGACTGCATGGCGGTCAGGGCGTTGGTGGTGTTCAGTTTGGCGATGTCCTCACCCTTTACCTGAACGGTAGCACCAGTGACCAGTTTCTTCTTCTGGACACCGTAACCCACAACGACCACTTCCTCGAGGACGGCGTTGTCGTCCTTCATCGTGATCTGGAAGTCAGTCTGATTGCCGACCTTGATCTCCTGAGTCTCGAAACCGATGAACGATACGACGATCGTTGCGCCCGGATTCACATTGAGAGAGAAGTTACCGTCAAAGTCGGTAACTGTACCATTCGTGGTACCCTTTTCCACTACGCTGGCTCCGATGACGGGACCCATAGCGTCGACTACAGTACCTGTAATCTTCTTCGTTGCCTGCTGGACGTTCTGCGCGTCACCAGCGGCATAGGCGTTTGATGAGTATCCGAGACCCAGAAGAGCCATGGCACTCATCAGCAGCGCTGTCTTTCTAAATTTTCGATTCATACTTAAGTATTTACTATAGATTAATTGGTTTATTATAAACACAGTTAGGTCTATGGAAGCACAAGGCTCCCCTGCCAGCCAGCCTCATTTGAGTCTGCCCGGCCTTTTCTTCATGAAGAGTCGGTTTGATTCATACGTTTTGGTCACTCTTTAAGTTATAGATATTATAGTTGTAGTCACGTCAGTATACTCTGAATCGATTGCAAAATTAAAACAAATTAATTAAAAAACACCATCTTTTTTTGATAAATATTGGTACTTTTTTACAAAAAAGGTCGTTTTAACACTAAAAACGGCAAAAAAACACAAAAAAAGGGGAATAAGTGTAAAAAGTACAATATGCTTTTCAGACCTCTTTCTTGTTAATTGTAAACTATACACTTTACGTTGGCCGCAGTCCCTTATATATATAATAAGGTGTAAAGGTGTTATTACCTGCGGAGGGGAAGTGTCTTGATGATGGGGCCGCCGTAGGTGTTGACCTGGAAGCGGACGGAGTCGGCAGGGATGCTGTCAACGAGCAGGCTGACATAACTCTGCGTGGTGTAGTATTCAGGTACATTGTTCTGGTCGTGGTGGAGCAGCACGTGAAGCGTGCGGCGGCTGTCGGGATGTACCATCAGCGTATCGGTCACGAAAGAGAGTTGATGGACGGCTGTCGTATCATCGGTGGCACCAACCATCAGTTGCAGGCTCAGGTTCACGTACTTTCCCGTGCGGCTCATCCAGATACTCTCAAACTTAACGGGGTCAGTCTTCAGGTCCTTGTCGAATTCCGACAAAGGGATGATGCGCGGACAAGGCACCTGTCCGATGGAGATAAGATCTGCCATCTGTCTGCCCTGACCGTCGTTCACCTTATTATAATATAGCATACAACGATAGGTCGTGTCAGCCGTCATTACCCACTTGGCCGTCTTGCGTTCCTTCAACGGCAGGATGTCACCATCATCCGTAGTGATGTAGTCCACCTCCTTGGCGGCATTGGTGTGCGCCTCGGCAAAGTCACCACGCATCAGGGAATACTCTCCCTCACCTTTCTCGTAACTATCCTGGGTACAAGAAGTGAAAAGTGAAAAGTGAAGAGTGAAAAGTTCTGTCAGTACTATCACCACAACGTTGCTATATTTTAGTCTCTTCATCATAACTTTTCACTCCTCACTTCTCACTCCTCACTTCTCACTTTATTCCGCAGAGGATTGGCATACATGTTCAGCATACACTCCCGCAGGAAAGCCTCATCCTTATTGGGAATATCGATCTTGGCCAGTTGGCCTGCCAGATAGTCCTCGAATCGCTGACGGTCGGCAGCCGTGTAGTGTCCGGCATACTCGCTCGTGCCATTGAGTTCGTCGAGGGCAATGTAATTGCAGGGGAAGAGTTGATAGCCGCTATGGATATCCTTATCCATCCGCTGGGCCATGGCGGTGAAATATTCTTTCCTCGGCAGATTGGAGAGTTCGTCAAGCCACTGATTGACTGGCACTGCACAATGATAGTGCACTCGGCCTTTGTAGCCGAAGATGCCCGTCTTCATGTTGTCGAGATCATCCTGACGGCTCTTCTTGAACCCCGGTATGTCGCGTTTCTCCTGCAGTTCCCGTGCCTTCAGGTAGTCGCAGGGGTCGAACTCGTAACTGATGGTCAGCGGCACGATGTTCAGTTCACGAAGATCCCCTCCCATCGCCAGCATCTTCAGCACGGAGTCCTGCGTACGGTCGTTGGAGTCTTTGGCCCTACCCTCGCGCTGGGCAATCCAGATATTCTCGTGCTTCTGCGTCACGGCATAGTGAATATAGCGGCTCATCACCTGACTGGAGCGGAGCGTCTCCTTCGGCGTCAGTCCGCGACGGACGGTGAAGGCCTTGTTCATACGGACAAGCCGCTTGATCCAGGGATAGATGAGCAGGTTGTCGCCAATACCGATCTCGACGGTGGTAGGATAGCCATGATCCACGAGCATCACATCGAGGAAAGCCGAGTCGAGCACGATGTCGCGGTGATTGCTGACAAAGGTGTATCTGAGTGGAGATTTATGATTACTCTTCAAGCAACCGTCGTCGAAGGTACAGCCATCCGTATGCTTGCGGATGATGTACTTCACGATGGGCTTCATGAAGCGCTTCTGGAAATCGAGCGGTGTCTTGACACCCATGAAAGCCAGTTTCAGCATACCGTTGCGCACAGATTTCGGCAACCAGGGCGCAAAGCCCTTCATCATCAGTGAGAACTGACGATCATGAATCAGGTCATTGAAGGCCTGTTGCATCTCTTCCGGCTCATAAGGCCGGATCTCATCAAACTCCGCCTCAGCAGTCATCATATCTCTACACTTTTTAACTTCTAACTAAACAAACTGATTCTCCACAACATCCGTCAGCACATCCTTCATCTCCAGACCAGCGGCACGCACCTGCTGGGGGATGAAACTGGTGGCAGTCATGCCTGGGGTGGTATTCACTTCCAGCATCGAGATCTTACCCTCCTTGGAGATGATATAGTCGATGCGGATAATGCCATTGCAATGCAGGATGTCGTAGATGTGGCTGGTGATCTTGGCTACACGACTGGCCACCTCCTCAGAAATGCGGGCGGGAGTAATCTCCTGCACCTGTCCGTTGTACTTGGCATCATAGTCGAAGAACTCATTGCTGGTCACCACCTCCGTAGCGGGCAGCACCACCGTCTTCTCCTTGGTCTTATAACAGCCCTGCGAGATCTCCGTGCCGTCGAGGAAACTCTCCACCATCACTTCCGGGCTCTCCATCATGGCCTTGCGGATGGCGGGAGCCAACTGGTCCTTGTTCTTCACCTTCGTGACGCCGAAAGACGAGCCGTCGGCAGCAGGCTTTACGAAACAGGGCATGCCAATGCGCTCCTCCACCTCGTCGTCGCTGACCACCTCTTCATAACCCTTACGAATGAGCAGGGAGTCGGCTACGCTCACGCCATAGCCACGCAGATACTGGTTCAGCACGAACTTATCGAAGGTCATCGCCTCCACCAGCACGCCACTGGTGCTGTAGGGCAGACCGATCAGGTCGAAGTAGCCCTGGAGCAGACCATTCTCTCCCGGGGTTCCATGTATGGTGATATAGGCATAATCGAACTGACGGGATTTCCCGTCCTCGACGAATGAAAAGTCGTTGCGGTCGATCTTCGCCGTCGTACCGTCAGGCAGTTCCACATGCCAGTCTTGTCCTTTGATATCTACAATGTACACTTGATAACGCTCCTTGTCGAAAAAGGAGTAGAGTCCCTGCGCTGAACGCAGTGACACGTCGTGTTCCGAAGAGTCGCCACCACAGACGATGGCAATCGTTCTTTTTAAGTTCTTCATCTGGTATAATTCTAAATCCTTAACTTTTATTCCTTATATAGTTTCTCCATTTATCTATGAGGGCCGCCATATCCTCAGGCCACTCCGAGGTAAAGTCCATCTGCTCGCCCGTTGTGGGATGAACGAAGCCCAGTGTCTTCGCATGGAGCACCTGCCGCGGACAGAGTTTGAAGCAGTTCTGGATATAGGCCTTGTAACTGGCGGTGCGCTCGCCACGCAGGATCTCCGTCCCTCCATAGCGTTCGTCGCAGAACAGCGGATGGCCGATGTGCTTCATGTGGGCACGGATCTGATGGGTACGTCCTGTCTCCAGGATACATTCCACCAGCGTCACGTAGCCATAGCGTTCCATCACCCTGTAATGTGTGACGGCGGGCTTGCCGATCTCCGAGTCGGGTGGAAAGACATCCATCCGCAGACGGTCCCTCACATCGCGCCCTATATTGCCTTCTATACGGCCCTCGTCCTCCACGAAGTTACCCCACACCAGGGCGTTGTAACTACGGTGGGTGGTCTTGTTGAAGAACTGCTTGCCCAGCGAGGTCTTCGCATCAGGCGTCTTCGCCACGACGAGCAGCCCGCTGGTGTCCTTGTCGATACGGTGAACCAGTCCTACCTCTGGGTCGTTCGGATCGTAGGTCGCCAAATCCTTCAGGTGCCAGGCGATGGCATTGACCAGCGTCCCGCTGAAATTGCCGCAGCCCGGATGGACCACCATGCCTGCCGGCTTATTGATGACCATCAGGTCATCGTCCTCGTAGACCACCTCAAGAGGGATGTCCTCCGGCTCGATGGTCGTATCGTAGTGCGGACGGTCGAGCATCAAGGTCACCACATCGCCCGGGCGTACCTTATAATTACTCTTCACAGGCGAACCGTTCACATGGATGAAGCCTGCATCGGCCGCCTTCTGGATGCGGTTACGACTCGAGTGCGGCTGGTGCTCGGACAGGTACTTGTCAATGCGGACGGGATCCTGCCCCTTGTCCACCTCCATGCGGAAGTGCTCGTACAGTTGTTCGTCGTCTTCTATGAAGTCCATCTACTCAACTATCTCCTCGAATTCGTCCACATTACCGCTCTCCATCATCCTATACTCGGGCTCGACGTAGTCAATCTCTTCATCGGTGTCGTACGTACCACTGCCAATGATCAGCGTCAGCGGCTGGTCTATGGACACATGATCCCCCGTAGAGACACGACGTCCGCGGCACTGGATGCCATAGACCCAGTCTTTCTCGCCAGTGACGTACTGGGGCGGCTGCAACTTAAAGCCCAAGGCCATCAGTTTGGCCTCAGCCTCGCGGTAACTACAGTTATCGACCACGTCGGGGATGGCAAACGAGGGCGAAGCGGGAGAGTTCACCGTCACGTAGACCGTATGTCCCGACTTGACCATCGTCCCCGGCCCCGGATTCTGGGCCAGGATGCAATCTGCCGGCAGTTTCTTATTATAGCCGGAGTCACTGACCATAATGTTCAGGCCATCCGCCTCCACCAGACTCATGGCATTCCTGTAGAGCATTCCCTCGATCTTAGGCACCTTGATGCCTTCGCCGTGATGCGTATAGAGTTTCAGACCGTAATTCACACCCAATGCCAGGACGATGACAACCAGTACCATCGCCAGGAGATTACCCCAGAGAAAGGGGCTTGCGAACTTACCGAAGAATTCCTTTGCTTTCATCTATTCTACATTTTCCGTGCAAAGATAGACAAAAAAACAGAAAGAAGCAAAGATTATACTCTACTTCTTTCTGTTTTAACCAATTTTTTCCTTATGAACCGTCGAAATTACTTTCCGTGGTTCTCATCAGAAACCGTTAACTTCTTACGACCCTTGGCGCGGCGAGCGGCCAGTACGCGACGACCATTCTTTGTGGCCATTCTCTCACGGAAGCCGTGCTTGTTCACGCGACGGCGATTGTGTGGCTGAAATGTTCTTTTCATTGCTTTATACTATTTATTTTTTGTTGTTATTTACCGATTTGGGGTGCAAAAGTACTCATTTCTTTTGAATTACACAAGTTTTAGATTAAATTTTTCACTTTTCACTTTTCACGTTTCACTTTTTTTCGTACCTTTGCACCCGAAAACGATATAAAAACAACATTTTTAGGTTATATGATTAATTCACAAGACATTAAAAAAGGCACAGCCATCCGCATGGACGGTGGCATCTGGGTGTGCATCGATTTCCAGCACCGCAAGCCGGGTAAGGGTAACACCATTATGATTATTAAGGTAAAGAACGTTTCCGACGGCCGCGTGCTGGAGCGCCGCTTCAATATCGGTGAGAAACTGGAGGACGTCATCATCGAGCGTCGTCCCTACCAGTATCTCTACGAGGACCAGTCTGGTCGTATCTTCATGAATCAGGAGACCTTCGAGCAGATTCCCATTGACAACGAACTGGTGATTGGCCATGAGTATATGAAGGAGAGCGATATCGTGGAAGTGGTCAGCGACACCACCGACGGTACGATTCTTTATGCTGAGATGCCTGTCAAGACCGTGCTCCGCGTGACTCACTCTGAGCCGGGCGTGAAGGGCGACACCGCTACCAACACCCTGAAGCCCGCCACACTGGAGACTGGTGTTGAGGTGCGCGTTCCCCTGTTCATCAACGAGGGCGACCTGATTCAGGTTGACACCCGCGATGGCAGTTACCTCGCACGTGTGAAGGAATAAATGAAATACTCTATTATCGTTCCCGTCTTCAATCGTCCCGACGAGGTCGATGAGTTACTCGAAAGCCTATCTAATCAGACACAGAAGGATTTTGAGGTCATCATTGTGGAAGACGGATCGGTAAGGACCTGCAAGGATGTTTGCGATAAATACGCAGACATCCTTGTTTTGCATTATTACGCCAAAGAGAACAGCGGGCCTGGGCAGAGCCGCAACTACGGTGCCGAGCGCGCCCAGGGCGACTACCTTATTATATTAGATAGCGACGTCGTCCTGCCCACTGGCTTCATTGAAGCCGTCGAATTACACATGTGTAATGCCCCCGTCTGCTGGGGCGGGCCCGATGCGGCGCATCCGTCGTTCACCCCTGTGCAGAAAGCCATCAGTTATTCGATGACCTCGTTCTTCACCACAGGTGGCATCCGAGGCGGAAAGGCCAAACTCGATAAGTTCTATCCCCGTTCCTTCAACATGGGCATCCGTCGTGATGTCTATCTCCAACTCGGCGGTTTCTCGAAGATGCGCTTCGGCGAGGACATCGACTTCTCCTACCGCATTGTCGAGGCAGGCTACAAGCCACAACTCTTCCCGGAGGCCTGGGTGTGGCACAAGCGGCGCACGGACTTCCGCAAGTTCTTCCGCCAGGTCTACAACAGTGGCATTGCCCGCATCAACCTTGAAAAACGCCACCCCGGCACGCTGAAACTCGTGCATCTGCTACCCACCGCCTTCACCGTGGGGGTCATCGCACTGGTACTGATTTTCGTCTGTGGCCTGATGCTCAGCAGTTTCGGTTCCCCCACCCTCAAGGCGCAGGGCACCCTGCTCTGCCAACTGTCTCTGCTACCCCTCGTCCTTTATTCACTCATCATCTTCATCGACTCCAGCATCAAGAACAAGAGTCTCTACGTAGGCTTACTCTCCATCCCCGCCGCCTTCGTCCAGTTGATGGGCTACGGTCTTGGCTTCATCGAGAGTTGGTGGAAGCGATGCGTACTCAAGCAAGACGAATTCACTGCCTTCGAGAAGACATTCTACAAATAGTATAAACCCTTTAAACTTAAATGCAACACTATGGAAAAACTCAACATCAATCAATGGGCGGAGGAAGATCGCCCGCGTGAGAAGATGGCTCTGCATGGAGCCGAATCTTTATCTGATGCAGAACTGCTGGCCATCCTGATTGGCAAGGGATCTGTCAAAGAGGATGCCGTATCATTGATGAAACGCATCCTTGCCGACTGCAACAACAACCTGAATACTCTCGGCAAGATGAGCATCAGCGACCTGTGCCAGTACAACGGCATCGGAGAGGCCAAGGCCATCTCGATTCTCGCAGCCTGTGAACTGGGTAAGCGTCGTCAGGCTGAGACACCCGAAGAGCGGCCCGACCTCGGCACGGCAACCCGGATCTACAACCACATGCGACCCGTGATGCAGGACCTCGACGTGGAGGAGTTCTGGGCCATCTACATGAACCAGCACTACCGCCTCATCAAGAAAGTGCGCATCTCCCACGGCGGCATCACGGAGACCTCCGTCGACATCCGCATCATCATCCGCGAGGCC
>JAFUAK010000098.1 GCA_017460765.1 Prevotella sp.
ATTACTTTTTCAGACAATTCGGAATAAAGAATTATTCGGAATAACAGTTGTGATTACTAATTATCAATAATAACTGCTACTGCTCTTGCGAGAAGGTTTTCCGGCCAGATTTGGAGGGAAAGCCAATCGTCGTATTGTCGAATAACGACGGCTGTGTAGTGGCTCGTTCCAACGAGGCTAAGAAGATGGGCATCAAGGAGGGTACGCCGTATTTCCAACTCGCACAACAGTTTCCTGGGCAGAAAATTGCCATATTCTCCTCGAACTATGAACTATACGGAGAACTTACAGGTCGCGTAGTGAGCATCATCCGCCAAGAGACACCAGCCTATTTCCGCTACTCGATAGACGAGTGCTTCATGTATCTCGATGGTATTGAGCTGGATAAATTGCAGACGTGGGGCGAGAACCTGCATAAGCGTGTGAAGCGCGAGGTAGGCCTGCCTATCAGCATCGGACTGGCTCCAAACAAGACATTGGCCAAGATTGCCTCGAAACTGGCAAAGAAATACGCAGCCTATAAGCATTGCTGCATGATAGACAGCGACTATAAGCGGGAGAAGGCTCTCGAATGGTGTCCCATCGAGGATGTCTGGGGCATCGGGCGACGCTATGCTGCCAAACTGCAGTCGTTAGGCTGCAAGACGGCTCTCGACTTTGCCAAGCATCATAAGGACTGGGTACGACTGACGTTCAACAATATCAACATCGTCCGCACCTGGCAGGAATTGAACGGCGAGGATGCTGTGCCTAATGAGGAACTGGCCAAGAAGAAATCGATTTGCACCAGCCGCTCGTTCAACGGCATGATAAGCGACAAGGACACCCTGCGCACTCACATTGCCAACTATGCCGCCCGTTGTGCCGAGAAACTGAGGATGCAGAAGACAGTAGCCACAACCGTCGGCGTGTTTGTCAATACCAATGCCTTCCGTGAAGACCTGGCACAATACTGGAACTTTCAGGAGACACGGCTTGTCACTCCCACCAGTTCGACGATTCCCATTGTTCAGGCGGCTCACGACGTGCTCGACCGCATTTTCATACAGGGCTACCAATACAAGAAAGCAGGTGTCATCGTGATGGGTATCTCTTCGGACTCACCCATACAGCAGGACTTGTTTGACCTGAATGCCGAACAGATTCAGAAGATGCGCCGCCTCGATGAGGTGATAGACCGCATCAACCGCATGCACGGCTCAGAGACCATCGTTATCGGTGCCCAACAATACACCCAGAAGAATGGCAAGGGAAAGGCAGAAGTCTTTGCCAATGCCATCAAACACGACTTCAGAAGTAAGAATCCAACCACCCGCTGGGCAGATATTATAAAATTACGTTGAAAATTGACGGAATATGAAAATTACGACTGCGACGGGGCATAACCATATTGCTGTTTGAAGATACGGCTGAAATGGGTGGGATTCTCGAAACCGAGGCTGTAGGCCACATCGGCTACGGAAAGGCTTGACGAGCGCAGCATCTCGTGGGCTTTCGCTAGTCGCTTCTCGCGAATCCAGCGGGCAGGCGACTCTCCGTAGATGTCCTGAAAATCGCGTTTGAAACTCGATAGCGAGCGGCCTGAGAGGTAAGCCAGTTCATCGAGGGAGATGGGCGACGTGTAGTTCTCTTCCACCACACGGTGGATGTCGGTCTTCACGGGTTGGCGCAACTGCAGCATCTGGCGGAAGATGTTCTTCGAGCAGTCCATCACGTTGTAGAGCAGTTCCATCACCTTCAGACGCAGCAGGCCGGGATTCACTTGCGAGGGATCGTTGAAGTAAGGAGCCAATGACCAGCAATAAGCCACCAGCCGTTCACTCATGGGGCTTACCTGTGCACCATATTCCTCGGTCATCGCTGGGATGACTACCTGTTGCGACGTGAGAAAGTCTTTCAGTAGTTCGTCGTTGATGGCAAAGAGTTGGCTCTCGAAAAGTCCTGTTTCCTCAGAGCCTTGCTTCTCGTAACTGACGCTTTGCGCCCGTCGAAGCAGTATCATTTCGTTCTTGCCCACCGTCCACGACTGCCGTCCGCAGGTCAGTTTTACACTTCCTCCCAGCACCACGTAGAGCAGATGTTGTTCGAGAAAGAACGTGCCTCTCTCGCCAGCCGTCACAATGCACTGGTCGATGATGCTGCCGCCGTCCATTACCAGCGATGACGTTGTACAGTCACCGCTAATCAGAGCCGAGGGGAATTTCGTTATCTTAGTCATCTACAAAAAATAATTTGGTCTGCAAAGGTACAAAAACTTTCGCAGACCAAAGAACTTTTAAGATTACTTCACGCTGTATATCTTGCTGACAATCTTCCACTCACCGTCCTGTTCAGCCAGAGTGAACATGTCGTTGAAAGTGGTCAGTTTGCTGAACGATGACGAGATGCGCACGAAGGCGATGTTGCCTGCAACGGTCACGTCCTCAACGGTATAAGTCACCTCTTCCTCGCCCGTCTGCTCCAGCACGTCGAAGAGGGCATTGATGGGTACGGTG